>JACPDI010000006.1:24896-88609 GCA_016184105.1 Acidobacteriota bacterium | reverse complement strand
GGGGATCGACACCTCGAAGATCGATGAAGTGGTGCTCGTCGGCGGCTCGACCCGTATTCCGCGCGTCCAGCAGATCGTGCGCGAGCTGTTCGGCAAGGATCCGCACAAGGGGGTCAACCCCGACGAGGTGGTTGCGGTCGGGGCGGCGGTGCAGGCTGGCGTGCTGGGGGGCGAGGTCAAGGACCTGCTCCTGCTCGACGTCACGCCGCTCTCGCTCGGCATCGAAACGCTCGGCGGCGTCATGACGACGCTCATCACGCGCAACACGACGATCCCGACGCGCAAGAGCGAGATCTTCTCGACCGCGGCGGACAACCAGACGAGCGTCGAAGTGCACGTCCTCCAGGGGGAGCGCCCGATGGCGCGCGACAACCGCACGCTGGGGCGGTTCCACCTGGTGGGGCTCCCGCCGGCGCCCCGCGGCGTGCCGCAGATCGAGGTCACGTTCGACATCGACGCCAACGGCATCGTGAACGTGTCGGCCAAGGATCTCGGCACGCAGAAGGAGCAGAAGATCACGATCACGGCGTCGAGCGGCCTCAGCAAGGACGAGGTCGACAAGATGGTCTCCGAGGCATCGTCGCACGCCGAGGAGGACAAGAAGCGCCGCGAGGAGATCGAGACGCGCAACCACGCGGACCAGGCGGTCTACGCGGCCGAGCGCCTGCTGAAGGACACCGGCGACAAGCTGGGGGCGTCCGATCGGCAGGCGATCGAGTCCGCGATGGAGTCGCTGAAGTCGGCGATCGAGAAGAACGACCTCGACGCGATGAAGCGCGGCATGGATCAGCTCACCCAGGCGCAACACAAGGCTGCCGAAGTGCTGTATCGCCAGGCGCAGCAGGGGGGCGCCGAGGCCGGCGCCCCGGGCGGCGCCGCGGCGGGCCAGCCGGCCGGCGGCGCGCGCGAAGGGGAAGTGATCGACGCGGAAGTGGTCGAGGACGAGAAGAAGTAAATCGGGCACGAGGCAGGAGGCACGAGGCACAAGGTTTCGGAGTCGGTCCTCGTGCCTTGTGTCTGATGACTCGTGCCTGACTTCGCCACCGAAGGTATGGACTACTACGTCATCCTGGGTCTGCGTCCCGGCGCCAGCGAAGGCGAGATCAAGCGCGCCTATCGGCGGCTGGCGCGGAAGTATCACCCGGACATCAACCCGGGCGATCGCACGGCCGAGACGCTCTTCCGCCGCATCGCGGAGGCGTACGAGACGCTGGTCGATCCGCAGCGGCGGCGGACGTACGACACCGGCGGCGCGGCCGAGCACCAGGATGTCAGCCCGCTGTCGTTCGACGGGTTTGATTTCTCCGTGGTGAGCGACGCGCGGACCGGGGCGACCTTCAGCGAGCTGTTCGCCGACGTCTTCCAGCGCTCGGCCGGGCTCGACGAGACGCGGTCCGTGTCTGGCGCCGACATTCACGCGGAGGTGCCGCTCGCCTTCGAGGAATCAGTACGCGGCGCCGAGCGGCGGATGACGATCACGCGGCAGGAAACGTGCGCCCCCTGCGAGGGGCGCGGGGCGATCCGCACGGCCGGCGGGCAGTGCCTGGCGTGCCACGGCAGCGGCAACATCCGGTGGACGCGCGGCCACATGGTCTTCAGCCGCGCCTGCACGTCCTGCGGCGGCACGGGGCGTCTCCGCCAGGAGCCCTGTCCGTCGTGCGCGGGGCACGGCATGCACCCGCGGACCGAGACGGTTCTCGTGCGGCTCGCGCCGGGGATCGCGGACGGCACCCGCGTGCGTGTCCCGGGCAAGGGGCACGCGGGCCGGTTCGGCGGATCCACGGGGGATCTGATCGTGACCGTCCGCGTGGCCTCGCACCGGCTGTTCCGGCGCGAGGGAGACGATCTGCACCTCGTCGCGCCGATCGCGGTGCACGAGGCGGCGCTCGGCGCGAAGATTGACGTGCCGACGCCCGACGGCGTGGCGCGCGTGCGCGTCCCGCCCGGGACCCAGACAGGCCAGCGCTTCCGGCTGCACGGGCGCGGCGTCACGACGGCGGACGGGCGCGCCGGGGACCTCGTCGTGGAGGTGCGGATCGTGGTCCCGCAGCTGCGCGACGAGCGATCGAAGGAGCTGATGCGTGAGTTCGCGCGGCTCAACGCGGACGACGTCCGCAAAGATCTGGGCGTGTAACGATGGCGGCGAAGCGGCAAGGCGGCGGCAAGGCGTACTACATGATCAGCGCCGTCGCGCAGAAGTACAACATCCACCCGCAGACGCTCCGCCTCTACGAGCGCGAAGGGCTGCTCAAGCCATCGCGCACCGAGGGGAACACCCGCCTCTATTCCGAGGAAGACCTCGAGCGGCTCGAAACCATCCTCTCGCTCACGCGCGACCTCGGCGTCAACCTTGCCGGCGTGGAGATCATCCTGAACATGCGCCGCAAGATGGAGCAGATGCAGCGCGAGGTCAACGAGTTCATGGAGTACGTGAAGCACGAGCTCGCACGCGGGCTGGGCGACTGGGAGCAGCGCCTCAGCACGGCCATCGTCAAGGCCGCGCCCGGCGATCTCGTCCGCGCGCGTACCGGCGTCGTCGTGCACGACGAGCCCCGGCCGAAAGAGCGCAAACAGAGCTGATATCATCCCGTGGTGGCCCGGCGATCCCATCCTGCGGATGATGACGCGCTGCGCGCCTACCTGCGCGCGATTGCGCGCGCCCCGCGCCTCACTCCTGAAGAGGAGCAGGCGCTCGCGCACCGCATCCAGCAGAGCCGCGGCCGCGACGACGATGCGCTGCGGCGGCTCGTCGAAGGGAATCTGCGGTTTGCCGTGCATTACGCGAAGCGGTACCGCGACTTCGGCGTGCCGTTCCTCGACCTGATTCACGAGGGAAATCTCGGCCTCATCGAAGCGGCAAAGCGCTTCGACCCGGGCCGGCACGTCAAGTTCATCACGTACGCCGTGTGGTGGGTGCGCCAGAGCATCCTGCACGCGCTGTCGTCGCAATCGCGCGTGTTTTCGCTGCCGCAGAAGGTGTCCGGCGCCGCCCTGAAGTTCCGGCGCGACGTGGCGGCGCTCGCCGAAACACTGGACCGCGCCCCCTCGATGGAGGAAATCGGCGCCCGACTGGGTCTGTCACCGGCCGAAATCGAATCGCTGACCGAGCTGGGCGCCACCGACGTCTCGCTGAGCGACCTGGTCGCGGGCGAGGGCACCGACGGCGTGCACATGGAAGACACGATCCACCAGGTCGCCGTCCCGCCGGCAGAAGACGACGTGATCCGGCGCCACCTCGCCGAGCAGCTCGCCTGCGCGCTCTCGGAGCTGGACGTGAAGGAGCGGGAGATCGTCCGCCTTCGCTTCGGCCTCACGCGCGAAGGGGAGCCGCGCACGTTGCAGGAGATCGGCGATCGGCTGCGGCTCTCCCGCGAGCGCATCAGGCAGATCGAATCGCGAGCCAAGGCGAAGCTGCGGCACTCGAAGCGCGCCGTCGGACTCCGCAGCTATCTGAACTGACCGTCGCAGAACACGCGGAAGGCGCAAGAGAATGTGTTGGTCGGATGAAAGAAGTGTTCCGCGCCTTCTGCGAGTTCCGCGGTGCGGCGTTTGATGCTATCCTGTCGTCTCTCTCCGACATGTCGTGTCCCCACTGCGAAGACACCGGCTGGCGTCCTGTTGACGTGAACGGCGTGCGTCGCGTCGAGCGCTGCGAGTGCTGGCGCAAGGAATCGATCGCGCGCGTGCTCGCGGCGGCGCGGGTCGATCGGCGGTACTCGCGGTGTTCGCTGGAGAACTTCGTCCTCTACGACAACCCGGGGCTCAAGCGCGCGCACGCCGCCGCGCGACGGTTCGTCGAGGACTTTCCGAATGTCGACAAGGGCCTGTGCTTCGTCGGCCCGCACGGGATCGGCAAGACGCATCTGGCCGTCGCCGTGCTGCGGCAACTTATTCGCGACCGCGGCGCCCGCGGGATCTTTTACGACAGCACCGTGCTGCTTCGCGAGATCCGCAGCACGTACGACCCTGGCGTGCCCGGGCAGGAGTTCCAGATCCTCCGCCCCGTCCTCGACACCGACGTCCTCGTCCTCGACGACATCGGCAAGGAGCGGTTCTCGGACTGGGTCGAAGAAACGATGAATCTCATCGTCACGACCCGGTACAACGACCGGAAGATCACGATCTTCACCTCGAACTACGAGGACAGCCCGGACGTGGACGACCCGAACGCGCTCATCTGCCGGATTGGGTCGCGGATTCACTCCAGGCTCCGCGAAATGTGCGACTTCTACGACTTCGACGGGGCCGATTACCGCCACCTCCCGCCGAACGGCGGCGCCGAGGACCTGCAGATGCTCTGGAAGGGGGGGAAGAAGTCGAAAACGACCCTGCCCAGCCGCGCGGCGCCGTCGCGGATCAAGGCGCAGCTCAGGCCGGGGCGCGAACTTGGATGGAGCGGGGGGAAGGCGGGATCCTAGCAATCTGTACTCTGCAATGCTCGGGCTGTATCTTCACATTCCGTTCTGCAGCGCAATCTGCAACTACTGCAACTTCAACCGGGGCCTGCTCGACGCCGGGCTCAAGCGGCGGTACGTGGAGGCGATCGAGCGTGAGATCCGTACGGCCGCGGACGGCCACGCGGCGGACACGATGTACTTCGGCGGCGGCACGCCGTCGCTGCTCGAGCCGGAAGAAGTCGGCCGTCTCATCGCCGCGTGCGCCGACGCGTTCGTCCTCGCGCCGGCCACGGAGATTACCCTCGAGACCAACCCTGAAACGGTCGATGCGGCGCGGCTTGCTGCGTTCCGGAGCGCCGGAGTGAACCGCATCAGTTTCGGCGTCCAATCGTTTCACGACGAGGAGTTGAGGCGGCTCGGGCGGCTGCACGACGCGCGGCGCGCGCGCGATGCGGTGCGGGAGGCACGGGCGGCAGGGTTCGACAACATCAGCCTCGACCTGATGATGTGGCTGCCGGCGCAGACGCTGGCAGAGTGGCAGGCGAACGTGCGCGAGCTCATCGCCGTGGGTCCCGACCACGCGTCGCTCTACATCCTGGAGCTGTATCCCAACGCGCCGCTGAAAGAAGAGATGGCGCGCGCGCGCTGGTCGCAGGCGCCAGACGATGACGCGGCAGAGATGTACGAGTGGAGCATGGCGGCGCTGGAGGAGGGCGGGTACCGGCAGTATGAGATCTCCAACGTGGCGCGCCCCGGCCGCGAGTCGCGCCACAATCTCAAATACTGGCAGGACGGCGAGTGGCTGGCGTTCGGCTGCGGCGCCCACTCGACACGTGACGGCGTGCGCTGGCGGAACGTGTCCGGCACCGGCGAGTACATCGCGAAGATCGATGCCGGGGCACCGGTGGTCGCGGAGCGCCGGCCCCTCAGCCGCGACGAGCGACTCCAGGACGCGCTCTTTACCGGCCTCCGCCTCGCTGACGGCGTGGATGTGAAGGCGCTCGGTGCGCGCTATGACACGGATATTCACGCCCGCTACGGCGCTTCCCTCGAACCGTACGAGGCGGCGGGGCTGGTCGTCGGCGACGAATCACGGCTGCGCCTGACACGCCGGGGTATGCTGGTCGCCAACGAAATTTTGTCGGTATTCGTCTGACGCCCGCCAGTACGTTAAAGTATCGGCTCCCCGTCAGGGCTCTTTCAGGAGGATTGAATGCGGTTTCTCGCGCGTTTCACGCTCGCACTCGTGCTCGCGGTTCCGGCCGCGGCGTTCGCCCAGACTTCGGAACAGCAGCAGCCGCCGGCTCAGCCCCAGACACAGGCGCAGCAGCCCGCGCAGCAACAGCCCGCAGCGGACCCGGGCCGCAAATTCAACGGGCCGGCCGGCCTGCTGTTCAACATCATCAAGCCCGAAAAGACCGCTGACTTCGAGGCGTTCCTGGCCAAGTTGCACGAGTCGCTGCAGAAGAGCGCGGACCCGGTGCGCAAGCAGCAGGCCGCCGGCTGGAAGGTGTACAAGATGTCCGAGGCCAGCGGCGGCAACGTGATGTACATCTACTTCATCGACCCGGCGGTCGCCGGAGCGGACTACACGGCGACGAAGATCATTGCCGAGACGCTGCCGAGCGAGGCGCAGGCGATCTACGAGAAGATCAAGGACGCGTTTGCCGGCCAGAGCATTGCCAACCTGACGCTCGTGGCGGATTTTTCGAAGCCCGTCCAGTAGACGCTTAGGGGTCAGATCTCGAAAACCGAAAACACACTTTTTTCTAGGTCTGACCCTTTTGGGGAAAAGGGTCAGACCTAGAAAAAAGTGTGTTTTCGAGATCTGACCCCTAAAACGCCAGGTTCAGCCCCGCATACACCCGCTGCGGCTTGCTGTGCAGCGGCGCGCCCCGCAGCGTGAACAGCCGGTAATCCAGCCGCAGCTTCAGCGGCCCGAGCAGCGAGACCTTCACTCCGCCCCCGATGTTCATCCCGAGGTTCGTTTCCTGCACGTCAGCGAGGCGTTCGCGGTAGATGCCACCGCCGGCGGTGGCGTAGAACTGCAGTCCGGATACCGCGATCGGCGTCTGCACGATCACGTTGCCCATGCCGCTGCGCAGCGACGGCGCGGCGGCCTCGAGGTCCTCGACCGTGTCGCTGTATTCGAACTCGAACCCGACCACGAGGACCGTGATCCCGATCGCCAGTCCTTTGGACACGCGGCTCGAGGGGGTCGGCGTCGCGCCGATGAATGCCGTCGCATCGGCGAAGGCGGGCGAGGCACCAAGCATGACGAACAGGGCCGACAGCGACCACAGGCGGAAGCGCAACATGCGGCCATTCTAACGTAAGATTCTGGTGTGAATCTGTCCTTCACCGACCAGCAGGCGCTGCTGCGCCGCACGGTCCGGGAGTTTGCCGAAGCCGAAATCCGCCCGCACGTCATGGAGTGGGACGAAGCGCAGTCGTTTCCACCCGATTTCCTGGCCCGGCTCGCCGAGCTAGGCCTGGCCGGCATCCAGTTCCCCGAGGAGTACGGCGGCGCGGGGATGAGCGCCGTGGAGTACTGCATCTGCATCGAGGAACTGGCGCGCGTCGACCCCTCCATCTCGCTGTCGATCGCGGCGCACAACGGCCTGTGCTCCGCTCACATCAACATGTTCGGCACGCCCGTCCAGAAGGCGCGGTGGCTCGCCCCGCTCGCGCAGGGCAAGATGCTCGGCGCGTGGGGGCTCACCGAGGCGGGGGCGGGCAGCGACGCGGCAGGCATGAAGACCGTGGCGCGCCGGGACGGTGATTCGTGGGTCATCAACGGCTCCAAGCAGTTCATCACGCACGGCACGGTCGGCGGGGTGATGGTCGTGATGGCGGTGACGGATCGCACCAGGGGGCATCGCGGCATCTCGGCGTTCATCGTCGACGCGGGCACGAGCGGGATGACGCCCGGCCGAAAGGAAAACAAGCTGGGGATGCGCGCGAGCGATACGAGCGAGGTGCTCTTCCAGGACTGCCGGGTGCCGGCCGGCCAGCTGCTCGGCGAGGAAGGACAGGGCTTCATCAACACGCTCCAGGTGCTCGATGCCGGGCGGATCGGCATCGCGGCGCTGTCGGTGGGGCTGGCGCAGGGCGCCTACGAGTGCGCCCGCAGTTACGCGCTCGAGCGGCGGCAGTTCGGACAGCCGATTGCCGCCTTCCAGGCGATCCAGTGGAAGCTGGCGGACCAGGCCACGCGCATCGAGGCGGCGCGGCTGCTGACCTATCGCGCGGCCTTCCTGAAGGACCAGGGGCAGCGGATGACGCGCGAATCCTCGATGGCGAAGCTCTATGCGAGCGAGACGGCCGTTCGCGCGGCCGAAGACGCCGTGCAGATTCACGGCGGTTACGGCTTCGTGAAGGACTACCCGGCCGAGAAGTTCTTCCGCGACGTGAAGCTCACGACGATCGGCGAAGGCACGAGCGAGATCCAGCGGCTCGTCATCGCGCGGCAGCTGCTGGGACAGTGACGTGGCGCTGTCGGACCGTATCCTCGCCGGCGACCCGCGCGCGATCGCGCGCGGCATCTCGCTCATCGAAGACGAGGCGCCGGAAGCGGCGGGCCTCGTGCGCGCGATCTTCCCCCGCACCGGCGGCGCCTACCTGGTGGGCATCACCGGCGCCCCGGGCGCCGGCAAGAGCACGCTGGTCGACCGGCTGACCGCCGAGATCCGCCGGCGCGGGCCGAGCGTCGGCATCGTCGCCGTCGATCCCACGAGCCCGTTCACCGGCGGCGCGATTCTCGGCGACCGCGTCCGGATGCAGGCCCACGCGGCCGATCCCGGCGTGTTCATCCGCAGCATGGCCACGCGCGGCCACCTTGGGGGCCTGGCGCGCGCCACCGGCGAAGCCGCGCTCGTGCTCGACGCGGCGGGCAAGGACCTCGTCATCATCGAGACGGTGGGCGTGGGGCAGGACGAGGTGGATATCGTCCGCACCGCCGACGTGTCGATCGTGGTCATCGTGCCGGGGACCGGCGACGAGGTGCAGGCCCTCAAAGCCGGCATCATGGAGATCGCCGACATCTTCGTCGTCAACAAGGCGGACCGCGAGGGGGCGGATCGCACCGCCGCGTCGCTTGAAGCGATGCTGGCCCTCGAGACGTGGAACGACGGGGCGTGGCGGCCGCCGATCCTGAAGACCGAGGCGACGACGGGGCGCGGCCTGCCGGAGCTGCTCGATACCATAGAACGGTTCCGCGAGCACATGCGGGAGGCGCAGGGCGCGCGCCGGCGTGCGCGCGCCGAGTTCCGCCTGCGCGAGCTGCTCGGGCGGAGGTTCATGCAGCACGTCGAGGAGCAGGTGCTGGAGCCGGGAGAGTTCGACGCGCTGCTGGATCGCATTGCCGCGCGCGAGACCGACCCGTACACCGCCACGGCGGACCTGCTCAGGAGAGCGTTGGGATGAAGGCGATCCTCGATCACATCGGCATCGCGGTGAGCGACCTCGAGGCCTCGCTGGCGCTCTATCGCGACATCCTCGGTCTGGAGATTGCGGCGCCGGAAGACGTGCCGTCACAGCGCGTGCGCGCGCATTTCATACCGGCAGGCGAGGGGTTTCTCGAGCTGCTCGAGGCCACCGCGCCCGACTCGCCGATCGCCAGGTACGTCGAGAAGCGCGGGCCCGGCCTGCACCACGTGGCGCTGCGCGTGGACGACATCCGCGCCGCCCTGGCGCACCTCAAGGCCCGCGGCGTCCGCCTGATCGACCAGGAGCCGCGCCCCGGCGCGCACGGCTCGCTCGTCGCGTTCATCCACCCCTCGGCCGCGCACGGCGTGCTGGTGGAGCTGATCCAGAAGCCGTGATTGTCGGGGACCTCGAGCTCATCTCCGTCTGCGACGCCTATTTCCATCTGGACGGCGGCGCGATGTTCGGCGTGGTGGCCAAGCCGCTCTGGGAGCGGCGCGCGCCGGCCGACGCGCGGAACCGCATCGCGCTCGGCATGCGGCCGCTCGTCGTGCGCGGCCACGGCCGCACGCTCATCATCGACGCGGGCATCGGCGAGAAGATGGACGCGAAGAGCACGGACATCTATGGCATCCGCCGCGAGCGGTCGCTCGAGGAGACGCTCCAGGCCGCCGGGGTCGGGCTCGCGGACGTCGACGTCGCGCTGGCCAGCCATCTGCACTTCGACCACGTCGGCGGCTTCACGCGTCGCGACGCGACCGGCGCGCTCCACCCGCTGTTCCCCCGCGCGGAGTACGTCATCCGGCGCGGCGAGTGGGACGATGCCACCCACCCGCACGAGCGGAGTCGCGCGAGCTACCTGCCCGAAAACTTTGTCCCGTTGATGGACGCCGGCGTCGTCCGGTTCATGGACGGTGATGGCGAGGTCGCGCCGGCGGCGATTCCCGGCATCCGGGCCGTTCGCACGGGTGGCCACACGCGCCACCACACCATCATCTACATCGAGTCGAAATCCGAGGTCGCCGTGTTCGCCGCCGATCTCATGCCGACGACGGCCCACGTCGATGCGCCGTGGATCATGGCATACGACCTGTATCCGATGGAGACGCTGGAATTCAAGCGGGCCTTCCTCCGCGAGGCGATTGACCGCGAGTACCTCGTGTTCTTCGAGCACGATCCGAAGGTCGCCGCCGGGATCATCAGGGAACGGGCCGGCCGGCCGTTCGTCGAACCAGTCGAGCTGCACGTATAATTCACGGATTCATTCACATGAGCGACATCCAGATTGGCATCATCGGCGGCTCCGGCCTGTACGACATGCCGGAGCTGACGGACCGGGACGAGGTGACGTTGACCACGCCGTTCGGCGACCCGTCGGCGCCGTACGTCGTCGGGACGCTGCGCGGGCGGCGCGTGGCGTTCCTGTCGCGGCACGGCGCGGGACACCGCTACATGCCGACCGAGTTGAACTACCGCGCGAACATCTTCGGCATGAAGACGCTCGGCGTGGAATTCATCCTGTCGGCGAGCGCGGTGGGCTCGCTGCAGGAACGGTACGTGCCGCAGCATCTGGTCATTCCCGACCAGTTCTTCGACCGCACCCGGGGGCGCGTCAGCACGTTTTTCGGCAACGGCCTGGTGGCGCACGTCGGGTTTGCCCATCCGATCTGCCGCGCGCTGGGGGAGATCGCGTACGAGAGCAGCGTGACGGCGGGCGCCACGGTGCATCGCGGCGGCACGTACGTCTGCATGGAGGGGCCGCAGTTCTCGACGCTCGCCGAGTCGAAGCTGTATCGCAGCTGGGGGATGGACATCATCGGCATGACCAACCTCCAGGAGGCGAAGCTCGCGCGGGAGGCGGAGATCTGCTACGCGACGATCGCGCTGGTGACCGATTACGACTGCTGGCACCCGGACCACGACGCGGTGACCGTCGAGATGATCGTGGACAACCTCGTCGCCAACGCCAGGACGGCGCAGCGCGTGATTGCCGAAGCCGTCGGGCGCCTCCCGATCGCGCGGGACTGCGAATGCGCGCATGCGCTGCGGTACGCCATCATCACCAGGCCTGAGGCGGTGCCCGAGCGCGTCAAGCGCGATCTGGCGCCGATCATCGGAAAATATCTTTCATGAAGATTGTCGTCACGGGTTCCATCGCGTTCGATTACCTGATGTCGTTCCCCGGGAAGTTCACCGACCACATCCTGCCGGAGCACATCAACCGGGTGAGCCTGTCGTTCCTCGTCGATTCCATGGACAAGCGGCGCGGCGGCTGTGCGCCGAACATCGCGTACACGCTCGCGCTGCTCGGCGAGCGGCCGCACCTGATGGCCACCGCGGGCGAGGATTTCGGCGACTACCGCCGCTGGCTGGAGGCCGCCGGCGTGGACACGTCGCTCGTGAAGGAAATCGCGGGGAAGTTCACCGCGTCGTTCTTCTGCTCGACCGATGCGGAGCACAACCAGATCGCCTCGTTCTACACCGGCGCCATGGCGAACGCCGCGGAGCTGTCGTTCCGCACGATCGACGGCTGCGGGCTCGCGATCATCGCGCCCAACGATCCCGAAGCGATGCTGCAGTACGCCGACGAGTGCCGCGCGCTGGGCGTCCGGTTCATCTTCGATCCCGGACAGCAGTGCGCCCGGCTCACCGGCGACGAGCTGAGGCACGGCCTGCGCGGCGCGGAGATCCTGATCTGCAACGACTACGAGTTCGAATTGATCCGCGAGAAAACGGGGCTCTCCGACGCCGACCTCCTGTCGCAGGTCCGGGTCCTCGTGGTCACGCGCGGCGAGAAGGGGGCGACGATTACCGCGGAACGGCAGGCCGTCGACGTGCCGGCCGTCGCACCCGAGCGCGAGGCGGATCCCACGGGGGTGGGCGATGCCTATCGCGGCGGCTTCATGAAGGGGCTCGCGCGCCGCGCGGACTACGTCACCTGCGCGCGGCTTGGATCGGTCGCCGCCACCTACGCGCTGGAACATCTCGGCGGCAGCAGCCACTCGTATTCGTGGGACGACTTCAGAGACCGGTACGAGCGGCACTTCGGCCCGCTCAGGCTGTGAACGCCGCCCCCGTCGTCGTGTGCGCGACGGCGGCATCGTACATCGCGGGCTGGGTCGTCGGCCTGCCGTATCTCGTTCCTGTCCTGAACGCGCTGGCGGGATATCCCTTCATGATCGCTCCCGTGCGGCGGGGCCAGCTGCGGACCGCCATCGGGCTCATGCTCGTCTGGGCGCTGTCGATGGGCGTGTTTGCGACGGCCCTCGCCTACGCGCGCCCTGCCACGACCGCACGCCTCTTCCTGAACGCCGCCGCGTACGAGCGCGAGATGTTCACGTGGGTCGCGACGAGCGATGGACGCGAGAGCCGCCCCCGCGAGTCCATCCCACAGCACCTCGGCCAGGCCGCGGTGTTTTCGGGCCTTTCGCTCGCGACGGGCAGTGCCCTCTCGATGCCCATGGGGGCCGCGCTGATGAACTACATGGGGCACTACGTGGGAGCGCTGGCCCATCACGGCGGGTCGCCCTGGCTGCTCGCAGCGGCGTGGCATCCCTGGTCTGTAATCCGGATAACAAGTTTTGTCGTGCTCGGCGTCGTCCTGTCGGGCCCCGTCATCTGCGCCGTCGGCGGCGGCCGGTGGCGATGGGACGGCGAACCCCGGCGTTGGACCGTGCTGGCGATGGCCGGGCTGGTGGCGGACGTGCTCCTCAAGGCGTTGGCCGCGCCGGTGTGGAGGCATTTACTCACATCGCTTGCCGGCTGGTAGTCCCGGAGCGCAACTGGGTCGCGCACGACATACTGCCGGGCTCCGAGGGGCACGCCGCCGGGTCGGCGCGGTGCGGTATGTCACTTGCTGAGCACCTGACGGGACGTCGGCAAGGAGGCGTGCTGTGCGGCGACTGGGTCTCTCGTTTCTCGCGGTGCTGAGCGTCGCGGCTGCGGCGCACGCACAGCTGCTCCCGCCGGTCC
Source organism: Acidobacteriota bacterium (assembly GCA_016184105.1). Taxonomy (NCBI): domain Bacteria; kingdom Pseudomonadati; phylum Acidobacteriota; species Acidobacteriota bacterium. The sequence goes on along the minus strand of JACPDI010000006.1, from coordinate 75,815 downwards.
CGGCGCTGAAAGACACTGTTGCGCAGGTGCCGCCGCCCGTCTTTCGCAGCGGCGCGGAGCTTGTCGCGCTCAGCGTCGCCGTGCTGGATCGCAACCAGCACTTCGTTCGGGGCCTGGCCGCCACCGACTTCGCCGTGTTCGAAGACGGCGTCCAGCAGGACGTCTCCTTCTTCGCGACCTCCGACGTCCCGCTCGATCTGATCCTCCTCCTCGACACCAGCGCGAGCATGAGCGACAAGATGAAATCGGTGCACGAGGCGGCCCTGGGCTTCCTGCGCACGTTGCGAGGGCAGGACCGCGGGGCCGTCGTCGCCTTCAACGATGGCGTGCAGGTTCTGCAGGCGCTCACCGGCGATTTCCCGAGCCTCGAACGCGCGGTCCGTTCGACGCAGCCGAGTGGAGCGACGGCGCTGAACAACGCGATCTACGTGGCCCTGAAGGAATTCGGCCGCTCCGCCCGTCAGTCCGGGGAGGTGCGCCGCCAGGCGATCGCGGTGCTCTCGGACGGCGACGACACCTGCAGCCTCATCTCGTTCGACGACGTGCTGGGCGAGGCGAAGAAGAGCGGGGTGGGCATCTACACGATCTCCTTGCGCATGCGCCTGGGCCCCAGGCAACACGGCACTTTTTCCACGGCGCTGTATTCGATGAAAACGCTGGCACAGGAGACCGGCGCGCTGGCATTCTTCCCCGCAGCGATCGAGGACCTGAGTGGCGTCTACGGAAAGATCGCCGACGAGCTCGAACACCAGTACGCGATCGGCTACTCGCCGAAGAACGGCCGGGCGGACGGCCGTTTTCGCCGCGTCATCGTGCAGGTGGTCTCGCGGCCCGAGCTGCGGCTGCGCGCCCGCACCGGGTACTTCGCGGAACGCGCGCGCGGGTCGACAGCCGCGGCGAACACGGCCAGCGCCCCACTGCCGCGGCGATAGGTGATAAAAAGGGGTCGGGAGCCTTTTTCCTCTCTCCCGCATCAGGAAACAGGCCCCGACCCCTTCTCATCATGCTCCTGCCGCTGCTCCTCGCATCCGCCGCGGTCTGGACGCTCGCCGTCATCGCGGCGCCGCTGCTCGACGCGTCGTTCATCTACGCCGCCGCCGCGCTCGTCTGTCACCAGATTCCGGAAAGAACCTTTCAAGTCGCGGCCGGGCCGGTCGCCGTCTGCGCGCGCTGCCTCGGTTTGTACGTGGGCGGGCTCGCCGGTCTCGTTGCCGGCGGATCGTGGCGCATCAAGGCGCCGCACCTCACGCCGGCGGTGGCGCGCGCGCTGCTGGCGCTCTGCGCGATCCCGACGGTGCTGACGCTGGCGGCCGAATGGATTGCCGGATGGCCGGTGGGCAACATGACACGGTTTCTGACGGCGCTCCCGCTCGGCGGCGGCGCGGCGTTGGTCGTCGCCGCGGCAATCGCCGCGGAGCGCCGGGGGGCCGGCGCTCGGGTGATGTAGACTGAATCCAGTGAGGAATTCCGCCAAGGCGGCCACGGCCGCCGCCGCGCCCCAGGTCGACAAAACCGGACTGATCCTGCTCGAAATCGCTGCCTGGGCCGTCCCCGGGGCCGCGCACCTGTGGCTTGGGCGCCGGCAGAAGGGGCTCGTGTTCCTGATCGTGTTGCCCCTGATGTTCGCCATCGGGCTCGCGCTCGATGGGCGGCTGTTTCCCTTCGACGTGTCGCAGCCGCTCGTCGCCCTCGCCGCGGTCGCGGACGTCGGGCTGGGAGCGCCGTTTCTCGCCGCGAAGATGTTCGGCCTCGGTGCCGGTCGCGTGATCTCGCTCACCTTCGAATACGGCAACGCCTTCATCATCGTCGCGGGCCTGTTGAATTTCCTCGTGCTGCTCGACGCCTACGACATCGCGCTCGGCCGGAAATGACCAGTCACCTCCTCCTGATGGCGCTGTTCGCGGCGCTGGTCTCCGCGGTGTTCGCGACGCTGCTGCGCGACACCCCGCGGGATCAACTCGCGCTCGGCGCGCGGCTCTTCGGCGGATTTCTCGCCGTGGCGGTTGCGCTGGGCTGGCTGATGTACCCCTTCCCGCTTTGATCTGGCTTCCCGCGGTGCTCTGGATGGCGGTGATCTTCACCGTCTCCTCCATTCCCGACGTCGGGGCGATGCCGGGCGGCTTCGCGGATTCGACGCTGCACGGGGCGGAGTACCTGGTGCTCTCGGCCCTCCTGGTGCGCGCGATCGCCCGCGCGGAATGGCGGTGCGTGACGTGGCGGACGGCGCTCGCCGCGCTGGCGGCGAGCACGGCGTACGCGCTCACCGACGAGTGGCACCAGTCCTTCGTGCCGGGGCGCGCGAGCGAGTGGCGCGACGTCGTCTCTGACGCGGCGGGCTCGTCGGTGGCCGCCGGAGGCGCGTGGGCGTGGAGTATAATCAGGCATTTTTCGCGATCTCGCGAGAGGCGTCATGGCGTACACGAACCTCCTCCTCGAGCGTGACGGCGGCGTCGCGGTCGTCACCATCAACCGGCCCGAGAAGCGCAATGCGCTCAACAGCGACACGATCGACGAGCTGCGGCGCGCGGTCCTGGACATCAAGCGCGACGATGGCGTGCGGGCGGTGGTGATCACCGGCGCCGGCGACAAGGCGTTCGTGGCGGGTGCGGACATCAACGAGCTGGCGGTGCTGACGCCGGTGGGCGGGCGGGATCACGCCCGTACCGGCCAGCACGTCTTCGACCTGGTCGAGCATCTGGGCAAGCCGGTCATCGCCGCGATCAACGGCGTCGCGCTCGGCGGCGGATGCGAGCTGGCGATGGCCTGCACGCTGCGCATCGCGGCCGACACGGCGAGGCTCGGCCAGCCGGAGATCAACCTGGGCATCATGCCGGGGTACGCGGGCAGCCAGCGGCTGCCGCGCCTGGTCGGCAAGGGGCGCGCGCTCGAACTGCTGCTGACGGGGGACCCCGTCACCGCGGAGGACGCGTGGCGGATCGGCCTGGTCAACCGCGTGGTGCCGGCGGCATCGCTGATGACCGAGGCCAGGGCGCTCGCGCACGCGCTGGCCGCCAAAGCGCCGATTGCCGTGCGCTACATCATCGACGCGGTCAACCAGGGGCTCGACATGAGCCTGGCGGATGCGCAGACCAACGAGGCCACGCTGTTCGGCCTGGTCTCGAGCACCGAGGACATGCGCGAAGGCACGAGAGCGTTTCTCGAGAAGCGCAAGGCGGGGTTCAAGGGGCGCTAGCGCCACGCATCATGGCTGATCACGCGCGGCGCGGCGTTCGAATCGCGCTCGTCGTGTCCCGCTACAACGAGTTCGTCACCGATCCGCTGCGCGATGCGGCGCTGGAGACGCTCGTCGAGGCGGGCGTGCCACGCGAGAACGTTCGCGTGCACGCCGTGCCGGGCGCGTACGAGATCCCGCAGGCCGCGGCGGCGGTGGCCTCCGCCGGCGGCGTGGACGCGCTCGTCTGCATCGGGTGCGTCATCCGCGGCGCCACGCCACATTTCGAGTACATCTCGTCGGCGGTCGCGCACGGCGTGACGACCGCCTCGATCCGGACCGGCGTGCCCATGGCGTTCGGCGTGCTGACCACCAACTCGGTGGAAGAGGCGCTCGAGCGGAGCGCGCCCGGCCCGGCGAACAAGGGGCGCGAGGCCGCGCTGGCCGCGCTCGAAATGGCCGCGCTTTTCAGGAGCTTATGAACCGCGAAGAGAGGCGCGGGGCGCGCGAGGCGGCGCTCCAGATCCTGTACCAATGGGAGATCGGCGGCGCATCGCTCGATGACACGCTGGCGGCCTACTGGGACGTTCGCGAGCAGGATCCGGCCGAGGGCACCCCTCCCGCGGTGGACCGCGAGTACGCCGCGACGCTGGCGCGCGGCACCGCCGAGCGGCTGCCCGAGCTCGACCCGCTCATCGAGGCGCGGGCGGAGCACTGGCGGCTGTCGCGCATGGCCGTCATCGATCGTCTCATCCTGCGGCTCGCCGCCTACGAGCTGCGGCACCAGCCCGGCGCGCCCGCGCCCGTGGTGATCAACGAGGCGCTCGAGCTCGCCCGCACGTTCAGCGGCGAGGACTCGGTGCGGTTCATCAACGGCGTGCTCGACGGCCTCGCGAAGCGACATGACTGAGGAACAGCAGCAGAAGGAATCCGACCAGATCGTTCAGCGGCGTGCGAACCTCGCCGAGCTGGAGCGGCTGGGGGTGCCGCCGTACCCGCGCAAGTTCGAGCGCACCGACACGATTGCATCGCTCGTCGCGGCGCACGGCGCGAGAAGCGCAGGCGAGCTCGAGGCCGCGCGCGTGGAGATCCGCACCGCCGGCCGCATCCTGGCCATCCGCAGCTTCGGCAGGGCCAACTTTCTCGTGCTCTCCGACGGCCAGGCGAAGATCCAGGTGTACGTCCGGAAGGACGCGCTGCCGGAGCTGGACTTCCGGGTGTTCACGCTGCTGGACTTCGGCGATTTCGCCGGTGTCGCGGGCCACCTGTTTCGCACGAAGACCAACGAGCTGACGATCTGGGCGACGCACGTCGAGTTCCTCGCGAAGTGCCTCCTGCCGATGCCCGAGAAATGGCACGGCCTCCAGGACGTCGAGATTCGGTATCGCCAGCGCTACCTCGACCTGATCGTCAATCCCGACTCGCGCAAGGTGTTCGAGGTCCGCAGCCGGGTGCTTGCCGCGATCCGTGCGTTCCTGAACGCGCGCGGCTACCTCGAAGTCGAGACGCCGATGATGCAGGCCGTCGCCGGCGGCGCGCTGGCCCGCCCCTTCGAGACCCATCACAACGCGCTCGACCTCGACCTCTACCTGCGCATCGCGCCGGAGCTGTACCTCAAGCGGCTCACCGTCGGGGGAATCGAGCGTGTCTACGAGATCAACCGGAATTTCAGGAACGAAGGGATCTCGACGCAGCACAACCCCGAGTTCACGATGCTCGAGTTCTACCAGGCCTACTCGGACTACCTCGAGCTGATGGACATGACCGAGGAGCTGATCGTCTGTGTCGCGCGCGAAGCCGTGGGGCGCGAGACGATCACGTTCAACGGGCGTGAGATTTCGCTGGCGCGCCCCTTCCGCCGGATGAAGCTGCGCGACGGCGCGCGCGAGGCCGCGTCGAAGGCGCTGGGCACGGAGGTGTCGGACGCGGACCTCAGGGATGCCACGCGCGCTGCGGCGATCGCCATGCGGCTCGGCGTGGCGCTGGAAGCGGGCTGGGGAGCCGGGAAGATCACGACGGAGATCTTCGAGAAGCTCCTCGAGGAGTCGCTGCTGGACCCGGTGTTCGTATACGACTTCCCGACCGAGGTCTCGCCGCTGTCGAAGCAGAAGCCGGATGACCCGGACACGGTCGAGCGGTTCGAGCTGTACATCGGCGCCTTCGAGGTGGCCAACGCCTTCAGCGAGCTGAACGACCCGGCGGAGCAGCGCCGCCGCTTCGAAGCGCAACTGCTGGACCGCCAGCGGGGCGACCAGGAAGCGCACGCGATGGATGAGGATTACATCCGCGCGCTCGAGTACGGCATGCCGCCGGCGGCCGGCGAGGGGCTGGGCATCGATCGTCTCGTCATGCTGCTCACCGACAACCCATCGATCCGCGACGTCATCCTCTTCCCGCTCATGAAGCCACGGCGGCAGGGGCGTGCCGCCGAATGAGGGAACTGCCGTTCGAGCTGTTCGTCGCCTTGCGGTACCTGCTCGCCCGGCGCAAGCAGGCGTTCATCTCGCTGATCTCGTTCATCTCCACGCTGGGGGTCGCCGTCGGCGTGATGGCGCTCATCCTGGCGCTGGCGCTCATGACCGGTCTCCAGGGGGAGCTTCGCAACCGCATCGTCGGCTCGGCGGCGCACATCTACGTGTGGAAGGTGGGCGGCGGCGGCATCACCGAGCCGGAGCAGGACACGAAACGTGTCCGGGCCCTTCCGCGCGTGGTGGGTGCGGCGCCGGTGATCATCGGCAAGGCGCTCGTGGACTCGGGGCGCGAGAAGGCGTTCATCACCATCAAAGGGATCGACCCGAGGCTCGAGGCGTCGGTGACCGACGTCGGCCGCGCCATGCAGCAGGGATCGCTGGCAGCGCTCGAGGCGAGCACCACGGACCGGCCTGACGGCATCGTGATCGGCCGCGAGCTGGCCGCGCAGCTGTCCGTGTCGCTGGGGGATGACGTCTCGGTGCTGACGCCGGAGGGGACGCTCTCTCCGATGGGCATGATCCCGCGCACGCGCCGCTTCCGCGTCGTCGGCATCTTCAGCCTCGGGTTGTTCGAGTTCGATGCGGCGTACGGCTACGTGCGCATGGACGTCGCGGGGCACCTGCTCAACCGCGATCGCCCCGACTACATCGAGGCGCGTGTGGACGACATGTACGCCGCGCCGAGACTCGCGGAGGAGTACGAGCGGCAGCTCGGCGAGAGCTACATCACCCAGGACTGGGCGGACATGAACCGCTCGCTCTTCTCGGCGCTGTGGCTCGAGAAAATGGCGATTTCCATCACCATCGGGCTCATCGTCATGGTCGCCGCGCTCAATATCGTCGCGTCGCTCGTGCTGCTCGTCATGGAGAAGAACCGCGACATCGCGATTCTGAAGACGATGGGGACGGGGGCCGCGAGCATCCGCACGATCTTCATGCTGCAGGGGCTGCTCATCGGCCTCGTCGGCACGACCGCCGGGACGGTCCTGGGCCTCGGAGCGTCGTACGTGCTCGACAGGTACAAACTGATCCGCGTTCCCACCGATGTCTACCAGATTTCGTACGTGCCCTTCGTCGTCGAGCCGCTGGACCTGCTCGTCGTCATCGCATCCGCCGTGCTGATCTGCTTTGTCGCGACGATTTACCCGTCCCGCCAGGCCGCGAGGCTCGACCCGGCGCAGGCGCTGCGGTACTCGTGATGTCGTTTGTCACCGTCTCCGGGCTCAGCAAGGCGTACCCGGTAGGCGGCCGCTCGCTGAGCGTCCTGCGCGGCCTCGATCTCCTGGTGGACCGCGGCGAGATGGTCGCGATCATCGGCGCATCGGGCGTGGGGAAGAGCACGCTGCTGCACCTGCTCGGCGGTCTCGATACGGCGGACGGCGGTCGGGTCCGCGTCGCGGAGGCGGACCTCACCGCGATGGCGGATGCGGACCGCGTGACGTTCCGGAACCGCCACATCGGGTTCGTGTTCCAGTTTCATCACCTGCTGCCGGAGTTCACCGCGCAGGAAAACGCGGAGATGCCGTTGCGCATCGCCCGCGCCGATGGGCCGCCGCGGAACGCGCGCGCCCGCGAGGTGCTGACGCGCGTCGGCCTCGCGGAGCGCCTGGACCATCGTCCCGGCATGTTGTCAGGCGGCGAGCAGCAGCGCGTCGCGGTGGCCCGCGCGCTCGTGATGGCGCCGGATCTGCTCCTCGCGGACGAACCCACCGGCGACCTCGATGAGACCACCGCGGACGCGCTGCACGGCCTGCTGCGCGAGATGCACCGCGAGCGGCACCTCACGTCGATCATCGCGACGCACAACCCCCGCCTCGCGGCGGCGTGCGATCGCGTGCTGCGCCTGCACGATGGCCGGCTCGAGCCCGCCTGATATAGAATTCCGCCACCATTCCGGACAACTTTTACGACCTCTTCGCGCGGGCCGCGGACCGCTTTGGGGATCGCGTGGCCACCGAGCTGCAGCGCCGCGACCGCGTTGACCGCCTGACGTATCGCGAGCTGGCCGCGATCGCCGGTCGCGCCGCGGCATGGCTCGACGCCCGTCGCGTGGCGATCGGATCGCGTGTCGCCATTCTTGCGGAGAACGACGGCGAGTGGTGTGGGGCGTACCTGGGCGTCCTCCGGGCCGGCGCGGTCGCGGTGCCGCTCGACACCACCTACAGCGTGGAGCAGGTCGCGAAGCTCCTGAAGGACTGCGGCGCGGCGGCGGTGTTCACCAGCGACCGCTTTGCCGAGACCGCCCGGGCCGCGGTGGCCGCGATCGCCCCGGCGATCGTGGCGGTCGCGAACCTTCACCGTGATTTCGCCGCCTGCGACGGGCCTGGGGCCCCGGCCCCCGTCGGGGACAGCGACCCGGCCGTGATCCTCTATACGTCCGGCACGACCGCCGATCCCAAAGGGGTCGTGATGACGCACGACAACATCGTGGCCGAGCGGACCGCCGCGTTTCATCTCGTGCACGTGGACGAGCGCGACGCGATCCTCAGCGTCCTGCCGCTGTTTCACGCGCTCGCGCAGATGGCCAACCTGCTGTTGCCGTTCTCCGTGGGCGCGCGGGTGGTGTACCTGGAGACGCTCAACACCACCGAGCTCACGCGCGCGCTCCGGGAACGCGGCATCACGGCGTTGGTCTGCGTCCCGCAGTTCTTCTACCTGTTGCACCAGCGGATCGAATCCGAGATTCGCGCTCTGCCGCTTGCCGCGCGCGCCGTCGTCCGGATGCTCTCGGCGTTCAATCTCCGCGTTCGACGCGCCACGCGCCTCAATCCCGGCCGTGCGCTCTTTCGAAAAATCCACCGGTCGCTGGGGCCCGACCTGCGCCTGCTGGTGACCGGCGGCGCCCGGTTCGATCCGCTCATCAACGAATCGTTGTTCGCGCTCGGGTTCTCCATCCGCCAGGCCTACGGCCTCACCGAGTGCTCGGGCGCGGCCACGATTTCCGACGATGGCGACCCGAATCTCGGGTCGGTCGGCCGCGTGCTGCCGGGAAACGAAATCCGGATCGCGCCGTCCGACGGCGCCGACGGCGAAGTGCTCGTCCGCGGGCCGATCGTGATGCAGGGGTACTTCAACCGGCCCGAACAGAACGCGGCGACGCTCGCCGGCGGCTGGCTGCACACCGGCGATCTCGGACGCCTGGACGGCCACGGCCGCCTGTTCGTCACGGGCCGCAGCAAGGAGGTCATCGTCCTCGGGTCTGGCAAGAACATCTACCCGGAAGAGATCGAGGCGCACTACGAGCGCTCGCCGTTCATCGAGGAGCTGTGCGTCGTCGGGCTCTCGCGGCCGGGCGAGCCGACCTCGGAGCGGCTCCACGCGCTCGTGCGGCCGGATGCGGCGGCGCTGCGGGCGCGCGGCGCGGTGAACATCCGCGAGCTCCTGCGCTTCGAGCTTGAAGGGCTCTCCGTGCAGCTCCCGGCGCACAAGCGGATCCTGGGCTACGACGTCACGCTCGATCCGCTTCCGCGCACGACGACGAGGAAGCTGAAACGCTTCGAGATCCAGAAGCAGCTCGAACAGCGCGCGGCAGAGGCGGAACGCGCGGAGATGACGAGTCCCGCCGCGCGGGTGCCCGACGAGTGGAGCGCGGATCCGCAGGTCGCCACGATTCTCTCCGTCATGCGGGAAGCGGTGCCCGCCGGCGCCGGCCTGCGCCGCGACGCGCACCTCGAGCTGGACCTGGGGCTCGACTCGATGGAACGGGTCGAGCTGTTCGTGCATCTCACCGGCACCCTGCAGATCCAGATCCCGGACGACGTGGCGCAGCAGCTGCACACGGTTGGGGATCTCGTCGAGGCGTGCCGCTCGCGCCTGCGCGAGGGATGGGATACCGCCGGGCGCGTGCAGCCTTGGGAGCGGCTGCTCCAGGAGCCGCCGGCTGACGGCGAATTCCTCCGCGAGCTGCAGAAGCCGAAGCGCGTGCGCGCGGCGTTGCTGTTTGTCGCCGTCAAGCTGCTGTCGGTCTTCTTTCACGTGGCCGCCGGCCTGCGGGTCCGCGGGCAGCAGCACGTGCCGGCGCGCGGGCCGTACGTGATCAGCCCGAACCACCAGAGCTACGTCGATGCGTTCCTGCTCGTCGGCGCGCTGCCGTTCCGCGCGTTCAAAGACATGTTCTTCGTCGGCGCCGCGGAGTACTTCGAGGCGCCGTTCATGCGCTGGCTTGCGCGCACGTTGAACGTCGTGCCGATCGACGCCGACGCGAACCTCGTGGGCGCGATGCAGGCCGGGGCGTACGGGCTGCGCCTCGGCAAGGTGATGATTCTGTTCCCGGAAGGCGAACGTTCGATCGACGGAACGGTGAAGGCCTTTCGCAAGGGGGCCGCGATCCTGGCCCACCACGCACGCGTCCCGATCGTGCCGGTCGCGATCGACGGGGCCTGGGACATCTGGGCCCGCGGGCGGAGCCCGCGCTGGTCATCGCTGCTGCCGTGGTCGCCGGCGCGTGCGCGGCTCGAGTTCGGCGCCCCGCTCGAACCGGCCTCCGATGCCACCTACGCGGCGCACACCGAGCGGCTGCGCACCCGCGTGGTCGCCATGTGGGACGCGCTGCATCAAGACCGGCGGCGGCCCTGAAGGCACTCCCGCTCGCCATTCCCACTCGACCGCATCGTCTATAATTCGCGAGACTCCAGGCGTGATTACGCCACGTCGCGAAGCACTGGCGCGTCGGGTTCCGCTGCCTGCGCGGGACGGCATGCCAGGTGCCCTTGGACGTGGTTCAGTTCCCAGATGGCCGCGCAGCCGTAGACCAGGGAGTTGAACGCCAGGTGCGGCTCGCGCCGTTTCAGCCAGGCGGCCACGTTGTAGACGGCACACACGGCGACTGTGGCCATCAGGACACAGTGAACCCCCGCCTTGAGCGGCTCGCAGCGTCCGACCGTCAACAGTTCAAGGAATTCTGCGGGATTCCGTTCTTCCGTCGGTCCCATTGGGTTCTCCCGGTGTCTTGAATGCAACAGCTGAGCCAACGTCGAACCTCCCGATGCATAACCGCCTCTCGGCGGCCCTGACCGCCTTTTTCATCACCGTTACGCCGGCTGCCGGGCAGACGCCCGGGCCCCTGCGTCCCGCATTTGCCGATTGGCTCCGGCAGTTTCGTGAAGTCGCGCTCCAGGAAGGCATCGGCGCCGCCACGCTCGAGCGCGCGTTCGACGGCCTCGAACCGCTTCCCGTCATTGTCGAGCGAGACCGCACCCAGAAGGAGCTGATTCTGACGGTGCAGCAATACGTGGAGCAGCGCGTCACGGCGGGCGTGGTCCAAACAGGGCGGCGGGCGGTAGCCGCCCATGCCGGGCTGCTCCGTCGGGTCGAGCGCACCTACGGCGTGCCCCGCCAGATCGTGGTGGCTGTCTGGGGCCTCGAGTCGAATTTCGGGCGGTTCAGGGGCGTGCGCCCGACCATCCAGGCGCTGGCCACGCTCGCGTGGGAGGGACGCCGCGAGGCGTTGTTTCGACAGCAGCTGCTCGCCGCTTTGGGAATCCTGGATCGCGGCGAAGTCGATTTCGATCGGCTGCGCGGATCGTGGGCCGGCGCGATGGGGCAGGTGCAGTTCCTGCCGACGTCGTACGTGGCCTACGCGCAGGACTTCGACGGCGATGGGCGCAAGGACATCTGGGAATCGCGCGCCGACGTGTTTGCCTCGATCGCGAACTACCTCCGCGAGCGGGGTTGGCAGGGGGGTGTGCGCTGGGGCGTGCGAGTCAAGCGCCCCGCCAAAGAGTCCGAGGCTTTCGTGTCCCTGGCGGCGCCGCGTGGCGCCGGGTGCGGCGCGGAGCGCGACCTGTCCTCCCCTGCGCCGCTGGCTGTGTGGCGGAAAGCGGGCGTGCGCCCGGCCGGTGCGGCCGGTGACGCACGCCGCCCTTACTCGCTGCTCACACTCGGTCGCGCGAGTTACCTGGTGACGGCGAACTACGAGGCGCTGCTCGCCTACAACTGCGCGCACTCCTACGCGTTGAGCGTCGCGCAACTCGCCGACAAGATCGCGCCCGCCGCTGACGCCGCCAGAGGCCGTGGCGCGAGCCCTACTGCCGACTGCCCTCAGGGCACACGCGGTCCGAATCCCTGGCGATAGCCCGCGCGGTACCCGGCCTGATAATCCTGGAGCGCGCCCATGCCGGGCGCATACCCCGCGTCGGCCTGCTCGAGTTCGCGCTGGCCCTCCAGGTCCCACGTGTTTGTGAGCTCGCGGTCCTCGCGTCCAGCCTGGCCAGGCCTCCCGCTTCCCCGTGCCGGGCCATCTCGACCGATCATCCGGCACGCCGGCTGCAATGGGCGACCGGTGGAGGTCGCCGTGCGTCTTCCCCAGGAGATCATTACTGCTGACCCGGCGGCGACGAGGTGGGAAGGAGGAACGTCATGCTGCGTTCGCTGGTGCGGGCGATCGTCGTCGTGGTGATCGTCGTGGCGGCGCTCGCGTTCTTCGCCGGTTATCGGCTGGCGAACGGCCGGCTCGTCGCGCCCGGGGACCGGGAGCGTGCCGTGGGCACGGCCGGCCGGACGGATGCGCCGATCGATACCTCGGAGGCGCGCAAGCGCGGTGCGGAAGCGGGCGAGTCGATCGCCGATGCTGGCAACCGCGCGGCGGAAGTCATCAGCGACGTGTCGCTGACGACGAAGATCAAGTCGAAGATGGCGCTCGATGACACCGTGAAGGCGCTCGACATCACCGTGACGACGACGGATGGTCACGTCACGTTGTCGGGAACCGTGCGCACGGCGGCCGAGCGCGATCGCGCCCTTGCGCTCGCACGCGAGACTGCCGGCGTGAAGTTGGTGATCGATCGCCTGCGGCTGCCGTGAAAGAGGACGGCCGGAAGTGGGACAGTCACACTTTCCCCAGGAGCGGCTACTGGAAAGTGTGACTGTCCCACTTCCGGCCGGGGAGAAGTGTGACGGTCCCCTTTTCTAGGTCAGTCGCGGTAAAGCCCAGTGTGCTGCGGACTTAGACGCGAGGACTGCTGGCGGAGGGGGGAGCTTTGCCTTATAATGACCCCAGGTTGCCGATGCCGAGCGACCGCACCCCCTTCTCCTAGGACGTCAGGATGTTCGAACGGTACACGGAACGGGCGCGACGTGTCCTCTTCTTCGCGCGATACGAGGCCAGCCAGCTCGGGAGTGTCTCGATTGAAACCGAACACCTCCTGCTCGGGCTGATCCGGGAGGGGAAGGGACTTACCAGCCGGATTTTCGCGCGGTCGCACCTCTCCCTCGAAACGATTCGCAAGGAAATCGAGGGGCGCACGGTCTTCCGCGAGAAGGTCTCGACCTCCGTCGAGATTCCTTTCAGCGCCGAAACCAAGCGCGTGCTGCAGTACGCGGCCGAGGAAGCCGACCGGCTCCTGCACAACTACATTGGCACCGAGCACCTGCTGCTCGGCATCCTGCGCGAAGAGCGCTCGGTCGCGGCGACGATCCTCATGGAAAAGGGCATGCGCCTCAGCGCGGTCCGCGAGGACATCGTCCAGCTGCTCAACGAGAAGACGACGCTCACGCGTGTGAAGGAGACGCCGCTCCTCGCCGAGTTCTCGCGCGATCTCACCGAAGCGGCGATGAAGAGCCAGCTCGACCCGCTCGTGGGCCGTCACGAAGAACTCGAGCGCGTGCAGCAGGTCCTCTGCCGCCGCACCAAGAACAACGCGGTCCTCATCGGCGAGCCGGGCGTCGGCAAGACCGCCATCGTCGAAGGGCTGGCGCAGAAGATCGTCTGCGGCGACGTGCCGCACTTCCTGGCGGACAAGCGCATCCTCGCGCTGGACATCTCGCTCATCGTCGCCGGGACGAAGTATCGCGGCCAGTTCGAAGAGCGCCTCAAGGCGATCATGAAGGAGCTCATCGAGAACCCGAACATCATCGTGTTCATCGACGAGCTGCACACGCTGGTGGGCGCCGGCTCCGCGGAAGGCTCGCTCGACGCCGCCAACATCCTGAAGCCTGCGCTCTCGCGCGGCGAGATCCGCTGCATCGGCGCGACGACGCCGGCCGAGTACCGCAAGTACATCGAGAAGGACCGCTCGCTCGAGCGCCGCTTCCAGGCGATCAAGGTGGACCCGCCGTCGGAGAAGGACACGATCCAGGTGCTGATGGGCGTGAAGGACCGCTACGAGCAGTTCCACCACGTCGAATACACGCACGAGGCGATCGAAGCCGCGGTGTAATCGACCTGGTGGACGAGGCGGGCGCGCGGGCGAAGCTGCGCGAGGCGGGCTACAGCGAGGAGTTAGGCGAGATCAACAAGTCGATCCGCGTGGCCGTCGAGCAGATGGAGACCGCGGTCGCGGCGAAGGACTACCAGAAGGCGGAAGCGTTCCGCGAGCAGGAGGCCGTCGCGCGCGAGAGCCTGCAGTTCGTCCGCGAGAAGTTCGACGTGAAAACCAGCTCGCGCCGCGTCGTCGTCGGCAAGGGTGACATCGACGAAGTGGTGGCGAAGTGGACGGGCGTCCCCGTCGCGTCGCTCAACCAGGATGAGAGCGAGAAGCTGCTCCGCATGGAAGGGGAGCTGCACCGCCGCGTCATCAGCCAGGAGCGCGCCATCTCCGCGCTCTCGCGGGCGATCCGCCGCTCGCGCGCCGGGCTGAAGGCGCCCACGCGCCCGGTCGGCAGCTTCGTGTTTCTCGGGCCGACCGGTGTCGGCAAGACCGAGCTGGCGCGCGCGCTCGCCAACTTCCTGTTCGGCAGCGACAGCGCGCTGATTCGCTTCGACATGTCCGAGTACATGGAGAAGCACTCCGTGTCCAAGCTGATTGGCTCCCCTCCGGGGTACGTCGGCCACGAAGAGGGCGGGCAGCTGACCGAGAAGGTGAAGAGGAAGCCCTACTGCGTGGTGCTGCTCGATGAAATCGAGAAGGCGCACCCGGACCTGTTCAATATTTTGCTGCAGGTCTTCGAGGACGGCCACCTGACGGACGGCCTCGGCAACCGGGTGAACTTCAAGAACACGATCATCATCATGACGTCGAACATCGGCGCGCGCTTCATCCAGAAGAAGGCGTCGATGGGATTCGCGTCGAGCGATCAGCGCGAGATCAACAAGAGCGTGTCGGACATGGTGCTCGGCGAGGTGAAGCGCACCTTCAACCCCGAGTTCATCAACCGCATCGACGAGATCATCGTGTTCGATCCGCTGTCGGATGACGACCTGCGGCTGATCACGCGGCTGCTCGTGGACCAGTTGAACCTGAACCTCACCGATCGCCGCCTGCAGGTGGCGCTGACGCCGGATGTGGTCGACTGGATCATCGACGTGACGTGCAAGGACCGCTCGTACGGCGCGCGTCCGCTGCGGCGGGCGATCCAGCGTCATGTCGAAGACCCGCTCTCCGAGGAGCTCATCAGGGGGCAGCTAAAGGAAGGCACGATCGAGGTTTATCTCGATGGCGGGCAGCTCGCCTGGCGCGCCGCCGGGCAGACCGGCTCCGGCCGGCTACTGGCCACGAACGTCTAAAGTCCAGTAGACTAGCTGTTTCGCGTCCCTTCACTATGGTGCTACAAGCGTGTACCCGCCCGCTGGCGGGCGTGTTGATTGCTGTCGGGATCACGACGTCCGCCTTCGCCGGCCAGCAGACTTCGCCGGCTTCGGCGGGGCAGGCCCCTGTTCCGCAACTGCCGGCGCAGACGCCGTCTGCGGCCCTGCCGCCCGCCGGGTCGCCGCCCGTCGTCCGCTTTGTCGAAATCAAGTCCACCAAGCAGAACGACGCGCTCGCGATTGATCCGGAGACCTACCTCTATTACATCCAGACCAAGCCGAGCTCGGCGCAGTTCGGCCGATGGGTGCCGTACAGCGAGCAGGTGGTGCTCGAGGATTTCAAGCGGTTGTGGGCGACGAATTTCCTCGATGACCTCACGATCGACGTGAAGGACGCCCCGTATCCGAACGGCGTCATCGGGAAGCACATCATCTTCGACCTCGAAGAGCGCCAGCGCGTGAAGATCGTCGACTACGTGGGCTCGAAGCGGGTCGAGCAAGCGAAGATCGAAGAGAAGCTCCGGGAGAAGAACTCGCAGATCCGGATGGACTCGTTCATCGATCCGGGTCTCGTGCAGCGCGTCCGCAACACGGTCCACGAGCTGTACGCGGAGAAGGGCTATCTCTACGCAACCGTCACCCCCGAGATCAAGCCGATCGCGGGCGGCCCCAAGCTGGTGCACCTCACCTTCACCATCGACGAGGGACCGAAGGTGAAGATCCGCGACGTCGAGTTCGTGGGGAACCAGGCGATCTCGGACGGCAAGCTCGCGGGCAAGATGAAGGAGAACAAAGCCAGGGGCTTCTTCTCGTTCATCACCGGCGGGGGCACCTACAAGGAAGACAAGTTCGCCGAGGACGCGGAGAAGGTCACGGAGTACTACCGCGAGAGAGGCTACATCGGTGCCCGCGTCGGGAATCCCGAGCTGAAGGTCCTCGAGGACTCCACCGACAAGAAGTCGCGCTGGATCCAACTCCGCATTCCGGTGACCGAGGGGCAGCGGTATCGCGTCGGCGACTTCAAGTTCGAGGGGCAGACCGTCGTCAAGGACGAGGCGCTGCGGCCGCTGTTCAAGGTCAAGGCGGGCGACTGGTACAACGAGAAGGACATCCGCAAGGGGCTGCAGAAATCGCAGGAGATCTTCGGCTCCGGCGGGTACATGGAATTCACCGGCTTCCCGGACCTGAGCCCGCGCGAAGGGCAGCAGGTCAAAGGCGCGCCCATCGTCGACGTGACGATGAGGATGCAGCCCGGCAAGCAGTACTTCGTCAACCGGATCATCTTCGTCGGCAATACGACCACGCGCGACAACGTCATCCGCCGCGAGATGCGGCTGTTCGAGGCCGGCGTGTTCAACACCGAGGCGTTGAAGTTCAGCATCAAGCGCCTCAACCAGCTCGGGTACTTCAAGCCGCTCGAGGGCAACGATTCCATCAACGTCCAGAAATCGCCCAGCGAAGAGAACAAGGTCGACGTCACGCTGAAGTTCGAGGAGCAGAACCGCAACCAGCTCACGTTCGGCGCGGGCGTGTCGCAGTTCGAGGGCTTCTTCGGCCAGCTGTCGTTCCAGACGTCGAACTTCCTCGGCCGCGGCGAGACGTTCACGCTCTCGGCGCAGCAGGGGGTCCGGGCGAAGAACTACCAGATCGCATTCACCGAGCCGTTCCTGTTCGACCGGCCGATCACCGCGGGCATCGACACCTTCATCCGGGAAATCCGGTACATCGGGCTGTTCACGCAGGCCTCGGCGGGCGGCAATTTCGTCTTCGGCTTCCCGCTGCGCGATTTCACGCGCATGTTCGTGAACTACAGCTACGAGCGGACGAAGGTGAAGGAGCTGAACGACGCGTACCTCGATCCGGAGGTCCAGGCGCGCAACCCGTTCCTGGCCGATTCGCTCCTGCTCGGCCAGGGAGGGCGGCGGACGATCAGCAAGATCACGCCGAGCGTGGTCCACAACACGGTGGACAACCCGATTTTCCCCACCGCCGGGCGTCGTTATACCGCGTCGATCGACTACGCGGGCATCGGCGGCGACACGAACTTCTACAGCCCGACGGTCGAAGGCGTCTGGTACATCCCGCAGTCGCGCCGCGTTTCGATTGGCCTCCGGGCGCAGGCGCAGTACATCGCGCCGTGTTGTTCCTCGGCGGCGAATACAGCGTGCGCGGCTTCGACATCCGGACCAGCGGGCCGCGCGACCCCGAGACGGCCATCGTCATCGGCGGCAACAAGAGCCTGCTGTTCAATGCGGAGTACCTGATTTCGATTGCCGGGCCTGTGCGGCTCGTGCTGTATTACGACGCCGGCCAGGTGCAGGATGCAGGGCGCAAGTTCGCGATGCGCGATTTCCGGACGTCGACGGGGGCCGAAGTCCGGTTCTTCATGCCGGTGTTGAACGTGCCATTCCGGCTGATCTTCGCCTACAATCCGCAGCGCGAAGGCGTGCTGGACAACAGCTTCCGGCCGCAGCAGAAGTTCAACTTCCGGTTCGCGGTGGGTTCGACCTTCTAGACACTTACTTGGAGAGGACGACGACAGTATGAGAGGCGTAATGATTCCCGCGGTGCTGGCCGTCATGCTCGGTGCCGCACCTGTGTTTGCGCAGGCTGCCGGGCAGCAGCCCGCGCCAAAGCCGGCCGCCCCTGCCACCCAGGCCCCCGCGCAGCCCGCCCCCGCCCAGCAGCCGCCCGCGGCGCAGCCGCAGCCGCCGCGCCCCTTCCCCGAGGGGGCGAAGATCGCGTACGTGCAGCTGCCGCTCATCGCGCAGAACTCCACGGAGGGCAAGGCGGCCTCGGCGAGGATCCAGGAGCTGCAGTCGAAGAAGCAGGTGGAGCTGCAGGAGAAGAACAAGTCGCTCCAGGCGGCGCAGCAGAAGCTCACGTCGGGCGGCACCGTCCTGAACGACCAGGCGCGCGCCCAGCTCGAAAAGGATATCGAGCGCCAGCAGCGTGAAATCCAGTTCGCGCAGCAGAACGCGCAGGCGGAAGTCCAGGACCTCACGGCAGACCTGCAGGAGCAGTTCCGGCAGAAGCTGGTGCCGATCCTGAACCAGATCGGCGAGGAGCGCGGGCTCCACTTCATCTTCAGCGCGGGCGATGCCGGCTTCATCTACGCCAACCCGGGGCTCGACCTGACGCAGGAAGTCATCAAGCGCCTCGACACGAGGGCGACCGCCGCCCCCAAGCAGTAGAGCGGGACGAATTTGAGGATTTGACATTTGAGGATTCGAAATCCTCAAATCCTCAAATCCTCAAATTCTTGATACAGTTCTCTTTCGTGCCCTCGTCCATCCCCCAGATTCTCGATCGCCTCCACTACCGCTATCCTTCGCTGCTCGTCGACGACGTGGTGGAGTACGAGGCGGGCCGGCGCATCGTCGCGGTCAAGAACGTCACCGTCAACGAGGATTTTTTCCAGGGGCATTTTCCGGGGGCGCCGCTGATGCCCGGCGTGCTCATGATCGAGACGCTGGCGCAGGCGGCCACGCTGCTGCTGATGCAGGAGAGCGGGGGGCCGGCGCTGCGCGCCCGGCTGCGTGGCGTCGACAACGCGAAGTTCCGGCGGCAGGTGGTTCCCGGCGACCGGCTGACGCTGGAGGTGACGCTTGGCAGGCGGCGCGGCGCGGTGACCCGCGCGCAGGCGGTGGCGAGCGTCGAGCAGAATGTCGTCGCCGAGGCGGAGCTGGTGATGACCGTCACCGAGGACGTGGCGGCGATTCACCCGACGGCGATCGTCCACCCGGGCGCCGCGATTGGCGACGGCTCGGTCATCGGGCCGCATGCGATCATCGGCCCGGATGTCCGGATCGGGCGCCGCTGCTCGATTGGCGCGTCGAGCGTGATCGACGGCTGGACCGAAATCGGCGACGAATGCGAGGTCTACCCGATGTGCTCGATCGGGCTCGTGCCGCAGGACCTCAAGTTCCACGGCGAGAAGACGCGCCTCAAGATCGGGGACCGGAACGTGTTCCGCGAGTTTGTCACGATCCATCGCGGGACGCACGGCGGCGGCGGCGTCACGACGGTCGGCGATCACAACTTCTTCATGGCCTACGTGCACGTCGCGCATGACTGCCACGTGGGCAGCCATACGATCTTCGGCAATGCCGCCACGCTTGGCGGCCACGTCGAGGTGGACGACTTCGCGACGATCAGCGCGTTTTCCGCCGTGCACCAGTTCTGCCGGATCGCGCGGCACGCGTTCATCGGCGGCGCGTCGATCGTGACGAAGGATGCGCTGCCGTTCGCGAAGTCGGTCGGCAACCGCGCGCGCCTCTACGGCCTGAACACGATCGGCCTGGTCCGCCGCGGGTTTCCGCCCGACGTGGTGGCAAAGCTCAAGCGCGCGTACCGGCTCCTGATGGTCTCGAAGCTGAACACCAGCCGGGCGCTCCACCAGATCGAGCACGATCCGGAGCTGCAGTGCGACGAGGTCCGCTACCTGCTCGACTTCATCCGCAGCTCGAAGCGCGGCGTGGTCCTGCGGCGCCCGACCCGCCGCGATGAAATGGTGGCCGACGACTGATGCACATCGGCCTCATTGCGGGAAACGGCCGGTTCCCGTTCCTCGTGCTCGACGGCGCGCGCAGCATGGGCCACGACGTCACGGTCGTGGCCATCAAGGAAGAGACGTTCCCCGAAATCGACGAGGCGGCGGCACGCGGCGGGCGCAAGTCGGCCGTGCATTGGATGTCGCTCGGCCAGCTCGGGAAGGCCATCGACGTGCTCAAGACGGCGGGCGTCACGCGCGCGGTCATGGCGGGGCAGGTCAAGCACGTGAAGATCTTCTCGGGCATCGTTCCGGACCTCACGCTGCTCTCCGTCCTGCGCCGGCTCACGGCGCGCAACACGGACGCGCTGATTTCCGCGGTCGCCGACGTCATGCGCGAGCACGGCATCGATCTCATCGACTCGACGACGTTCCTCGCGCCGCTGCTGGCGCGCGAGGGGGTCCTGACGCGGCGTGCCCCCACGGACGAAGAGCGCGGGGATTTCGCGTTCGGCTACCGGATCGCCGATGCCATCGCGGCGCTCGACGTGGGGCAGACCATCGCCGTGAAGCACAAGGCGGTCGTGGCGGTCGAGGCCATGGAGGGGACCGACGAGGTGATCGGCCGTGCGGGATACCTCGCCGGGCCCGGTGTGCGCGTCGTCAAGGTCGCAAAGCCGGGGCAGGACATGCGATTCGACGTGCCCGTTGTGGGGTTGCTGACGATGACGGCCATGCGGCGCGCGGGGGCCTCGGCGTTGTCCATCGACGCGGGGAAGACGCTCGTGCTCGACGGCGACGCGTTCTTCGACTCGGCCAACGAGGCGGGCATCGCCATCGTCGGGAGGCAGCGGTGAGCGACGTCCGCATCGCGGTGATTGGCGTTGGCCACCTTGGAAAGCACCACGCGCGAATCCTGGCGTCGCTGGCCGGCGCGCGGCTCGTGGCGGTCGTGGACATCAACGAGGCCCGCGCGAAGGACGTCGCGGCGCAGCACGGCACGCGCGCGCTGACCGACTCCCGCGCGGTGCTAGGCGACGTCGACGCGGTGTGCGTCGCGGTGCCCACCGAGCGCCACCTGGACGTGGCCCGTCCGTTCCTCGAGCGTGGCATCGCGACCCTCGTGGAGAAGCCGATTGCGCGCTCCGTGGAGGAAGCCGACGCGCTCGTCGCCGCGGCTGAACAGGGGGGCGCGGTGCTGGCCGCCGGCCACACGGAGAGATATAACCCGGCCGTCCAGGCGTCACTGCCGCTCGTCACCACGCCCCGGTTCGTCGAGGTGCACCGGCTCGGCGTCTTCCCGGAGCGCTCGCTGGACATCGACGTCGTCTTCGACCTGATGATTCATGACCTCGACGTCGTGTCCGCCCTCGTGCGCTCGCCGGTGGTGTCGATCGAGGCGGTCGGCATTCCCGTGCTGACGCCGCGCGTGGACATCGCCAACGCCCGGCTGCGTTTCGAGTCCGGCTGTATTGCGAACATCACCGCCAGCCGGATCAGCCGCGACCGCGTGCGAAAGATCCGGTTCTTCCAGCCGGATGCGTACATCTCGATCGATTACGCCGCGAAAGAAGTCGAGGCGTATCGGCTGGCGCGGCGCGACGGCCAGCGGCCCGCGATCGAAGGGGGCAAGCTGCCGGTGCCGCAGGACGAGCCGCTCGCGCTGGAGCTGGCGGATTTCGTGGCGGCCGCACGGGAGCGGCGACAACCGATGGTGACTGGCGAGGACGGCCGCCGCGCGGTGGTTCTGGCTGACCAGATCACGCGCGAGATCCAGGCAGGAATGTGAACGGGTTCACTGCGGTGTTCAACGACATCAACGACTTCGTCGCCGCACTCGACAAGCACCACGAGCTGGCCCGCATCACCGAGCCGGTCTCGCCGGACCTCGAGATCTGCGCCGTCGCCGATCGCGTGTCGAAGAGCCCCGGCGGCGGTCCGGCGTTGCTGTTCGAGCAGCCGGCCGGGTTCCAGGTGCCCGTCGCCGTCAATCTCTTCGGATCGATGAGCCGCATCTGTCTCGCGCTCGGCGTGAAGACGCTCGACGAACTCGCGCACCAGGTCGACGAGCTGACCACGCCGAAGATGCCCGGTGGCCTGCTGGACGCGGTCAGGATGCTGCCGATGCTGGCGCGCATCAAGGACGTCATGCCGCGCATCGTGAAGGACGCGCCGTGCCAGGAGGTGGTGCGCCGCGACGGCACGCTCGACGACCTTCCCATCCTCAAATGCTGGCCGGAGGATGGCGGCCGCTACATCACGCTGCCCCTGGTCATCACGAAGGACCCGGAGACGGGCATGCGCAACATCGGCACGTATCGCATGCAGGTCTTTGACGGCCGGACGACCGGCATGCATTGGCAGCGGCACAAGGGCGGCGCGCAGCATCACCGCGTGGCCGAGCGGCTCGGGCGGCGGCTCGATGTCGCCGTCGCGCTCAGCCCGGACCCCGTGCTCGCGTACTCGGCGACCGCGCCGATGCCCGAGGGGCTCGACGAGCTGATGCTCGCCGGCTTCATCCGGCGCGAGCGCGTCGACCTGGTGAAGTGCGTCACGTCGGACCTCGAGGTGCCCGCCAACGCCCACATCGTTCTCGAGGGATACGTCGAGCCGGGCGAGCGGCGCGTCGAGGGGCCCTTCGGCGATCACACCGGCTTCTATTCCCTCGCGGAGGAGTATCCCGTCTTCCACCTGACGTGCATCACGCACCGGAAGAACCCCACCTACCTCACGACCGTGGTAGGCGTGCCGCCGATGGAGGACTACTACCTTGGAAAGGCAAGCGAGCGGATTTTCCTGCCGCTCATCAGGAAGACGCTCCCGGAAATCGTGGACATGCACTTCCCGGCGGCGGGGATTTTCCACAACATCGTGCTGATCTCGATCGACAAGCGCTATCCAGGACACGCGCGCAAGATCATGAACGCGGTCTGGGGCCTCGGCCAGCTGATGTTCTCCAAGTGCGTGGTCATCGTGGACAAGGACGTCGACGTGCAGGACGAGCACGAAGTGGCGTGGATCGCGGGCACGCACGTCGATCCGGCCCGCGATATCCAGTTCACGACCGGGCCGATGGACGACCTGGAGAACGCGTCGAACGTTCCGGCCTACGGCGGGAAGATGGGCATCGACGCGACGCGGAAATGGGCGTCGGAAGGCTTCACGCGCGAGTGGCCGAAGCGCATCGCCACGAGCGAGGCCGCCGGCCGGCGCGCGCAGGAGTTGTGGTTGAAGATTGCCAGAGGATGGAGCGCGAAGTGATCGCCGGCGTGACGCGAGCCGACGCGGAGCGGCTGCTCGAGACGAAGGACCTGATTGCCGTGGGCGTGCAGGCCGACGACCGGCGGCGGCAGCTGCGCGGTGACAACGTGACGTTCCTCCGCGTGCTCGACGTGCCTGCGGAAGGCCCCGTGCCCGCCGTCGCGCCGGATACCGGCGAGATTCGCATTCTCGGCCTCGCCCCCGATTCCGAGTCGGCGCTTGCGCGCATCCGCGAGGTGGCGGCCCGTGCCGGCGGCGTGCCGGTCAGCGCGGGGGCGCTTCACGAGATTTCAGGCGCGTTCGCGAAGCGCATGAAGGCGGCGGGCGCGGCGCTGGTCGCCGAGGCCGCCGTCGATCGCCGGCTCGATCGCTCCGCCATCGACGATGTGCGCGCGGCGGGGCTGGACGTGGCGCGGTGGGTCGTGCAGTCGTACACGCCGCTGGCCACGCTCGACCTGTTCGAGCACGTGCGTGCGCTCGGACCGCTGCGCTCGTTCGCGCCGCTGCCGCGCGCCATCGATCCGGTGTCGCCCACCACCGGGTATGAGGACGTGAAGGTCGTGGCGGTGGCGCGCCTGTTCCTGCCGGAGGTCGCCTCCATTTCCGTTGACTGGTCGCTGTACGGGCCGAAACTGGCGCAGGTCGCGCTGACCTTCGGGGCGGACGATCTGGATGGCGTGCCGGCAGAATCCGGCGGCGCCAGCCTGCTCGGCCCGCGGCGCGCGACGATCGAGGAGGTGAGGCGTAACATCCGCGCGGCCTCACGGACGCCGGTGATGCGCGACGCCCGGTTCGAGGCGATTCCCGAGCCATGACCCGCGCGCGGCTCGGGGCCGTCCATTACCTGAACGTACGGCCGCTGATCTATCGGCTCCACGAGGATCCGCTCTTCGACCTGCGGTTCGATGCGCCGTCGCGCTGCGCCACGCTGCTCGCTGAAGGAGCCATCGATCTCGGCACGATTCCCTCGATCGAATACGCGCGGGCCGACGACTACCGGATCGTGCCTGGCCTGTCGATTTCGTCTCTGGGAGAGGTCGCGTCGGTTGCGCTCTTTTCGCGGGTGCCCGTCGAGCGGGTGCGCACGATCGCGGCCGACACCAGCTCGCGGACCTCCGTCGCGCTGCTGCAGATTCTGTGCGCCCGCCGGTTCGGCATCATGCCGGACCTGCGGCCGATGGCGCCCGACCCGGAACGGATGCTCGCCGCGTGCGACGCCGCGTTGATCATCGGCGACCCCGCGCTGTTCCTCGACCAGGACGCGATGGGTGTGCTGAAGGTCGACCTCGGGGCGGAGTGGCTCGCCCTGACGGGGCAGCCGTTCGTGTGGGCGATGTGGGTCGGACGGCCGGGCGCCGCCGATGCCGCCGTCATCCGCCGCCTGCAGCGCGCGCGCGACGAGGGCCTGGCGCACACCGACGAGATCGCGGCGGACTATTCCCGAGGAGACGGCCGCCGCGCCGCGATCGGCACGCGTTATCTGAGGGATAATATGCGCTACGGGCTCGGCGGGTCCGAGCAGGCCGCGCTCGCCACGTACTACCGCGAAGCCGCGGCGCTTGGTCTTGCTCCCGCGGCCAGAACACCGCGATTGTTCGATTGATGACGAGCATCATCGCACGTGCCGCTGCCAAGGTCCGCGACGGCGAACGGCTGACGCCGGCCGAGTCGGTGGAAATGTACCTTCACGCGCCGCTGCCGCTCCTCGGGGAGCTGGCGGACGTGGTCCGCGAGCGCAAGCACCCCCGGCGCGTGGCGACCTACATCATCGATCGCAACGTGAACTACACCAACGTGTGCGTGGCGCGGTGCAGCTTCTGCGCGTTCTACCGCCCCGTGGGGTCGTCGGACGGTTACGTGCTCGGGTTCGACGAGATCTTCCGCAAGATCGACGAGACGATCGAACTCGGCGGCGGCCAGCTCCTGCTGCAGGGGGGGCATAACCCCGACCTGCCGCTGGAGTGGTACGAAGACCTGTTTCGCGCGGTGAAGGCGCGCTATCCCTCCTTCCGCCTTCACGCCCTCTCGCCGCCAGAGATCATTCACCTCACGCGCATGTCGCGGCTGTCGATCGCAGGCGTGATCGAGCGGCTGATCGCGTCCGGCCTCGACAGCATCCCGGGCGGCGGCGCCGAGATCCTGGTCGACCGTGTCCGCAAGGCGCTCAACTGCTACAACAAGGCCACGTCGGACGAGTGGCTCGAGGTCATGCGCCAGGCGCATCGCGCCGGCCTTCGCACCACCGCCACGATGATGTACGGCACCGTCGATACGCCCGACGAGCGCATCGAGCACATGCTGCGGCTGCGGGCGCTGCAGGACGAGGTGGGAGGCTTCACGGCGTTCATCGCGTGGAGCTACCAGCCGGAGCACACCGAGCTTGGAGGCGTGCAGGCGACCGGCCTCGAGTATCTCCGCACGCTCGCCACCGCGCGTCTCGTGCTGGACAACTTCCCCAACCTCCAGGCGTCGTGGGTGACGCAGGGGGGGAAGGTCGGGCAGTTGAGCCTCGCCTACGGCGCGAACGACATGGGCAGCGTCATGATCGAAGAAAACGTCGTCCGCGCGGCGGGCGCCGCGTACTGCATGGACGAAGTGGAGATCGTGCGCAACATCGAGGATGCCGGCTTCACCGCCAGGCGGCGCAACATGCACTACGAGATCCTCGGGGAGCCCATCTTCCGCCAGAAAGAGGTGCGGCGCATGCTGAATCTCGCCGTGGCCCGCGAAGAAGGGGACGGCTCGGTGCCCGCCGAGCTGGCGAATTACCCCGCCAGAAGCGCCTCGGAAAAACGCCGCCGCGCCCTCCAGTGAGCACGCTCTACCGGGCGGACTGGATTCTTCCCATCGAGTCGCCGCCAATCCATGACGGCTGGGTGTTGGTGGACGAACGCCGCATCGCGGAGGTGGGAGCCGGTCCGCCTCCGCCGGTCCGCAACGAGGCGACCCTCGGATCGGTTGCCGTCCTGCCAGGCCTCGTGAACGCCCACACGCATCTGGAATTGTCCGGGATGCGCGGGCGCGTGCCTCCATCCTCCCGCGTGTCCGGCTGGATCCGCGATCTCATGCGGCTGCGACGGGAGGGGCATCGCGACGATCCGCTCGCGATGGCGGCGGCGGTCGGCGAGCTGAGGCGATGCGGCACGTCGCTTGTCGGCGACATCACGAACACGTTTGCGAGTTTCCATGCGCTCGCGGCGAGCCCGATCGGCGGCTGCGTCTTCTACGAGCTGCTCGGATTCAATCACCCGCGGCCGGCCGAGCGCGTGGCTGAAGCCGCCGCGATGACACGAGAGGCGAACCGGCGCGCCGCGGACGCCGGCAGCAGTGGCGCGGGCCTTCCAGGCCCGCGAGTGCGCGCCTCAGTTGTCCCGCACGCACCCTACTCGGTCTCGCCGGCGCTCTTCCGCGAGATCGCCGCGCTGGCCGAGGCGGAGCAGTGGGTCACCAGCGTGCATCTCGGCGAGTCTGCCGAGGAGATCGAGTTCCTGCGCACCGGGCGCGGGCCGTGGCGCGATCTGATCGAGGAGCTCGGCGTCTGGAACGACGGGTGGCGCGCGCCGGGATGCGGCCCGGTCGCGTACCTGGACACGCTGAGCGCTCTCACGCGCCGCACGCTCATCGTCCATGGCGTGCAGCTCACCGACGATGACCTGGCGAGAGTTCGCGACAGGGGCGCGACCGTCGTAACCTGTCCCCGCAGCAACGAGTGGGTGGGGGCGGGGCAGGCGCCCATTGCGCGCTTCTACGCGTCCGGCGTCCGCGTTGCGGTGGGAACCGACAGCCTGGCAAGCTGTCCCGACCTGAATCTGTTTTCCGAGCTGGCCGCAATGCGGCGCCTCGCGCCGGACGTGCCTGCCTCACGCCTGCTGCACAGCGCCACGCTGGCGGGCGCCGAGGCGCTCGGGTGTGCTGGCGAGCACGGCGCGTTGTCCGCAGGGCGGCGCGCCGACCTCATCGCCGTCGGCGTCCCCGCGGGGACGACGGATGTGGAAGAATGTCTGTGCTCGGGGATCCAGCCGGACTCCGTCCGTTGGCTCGCCTGACAATCTGGCCTCCGGTACCTGGCCTCTGAAATGTTGACGCGCATCCGAACCTACGCCTCGTTCGTTCGTTTCAGCCACTCGGTCTTTGCCCTGCCGTTCGCCCTGACGGGCGCGCTGCTGGCGTCGCGCCAGGTGCCGCTGACCTGGGCGCGCGTGCTTTGGATCGTCGTCGCGATGGTAGCTGCGCGCTGCGCCGCGATGGGCTTCAACCGGCTGGCCGACGCGCGGTACGACGCGCAGAATCCGCGCACGTCCAGTCGCGAGTTGCCCCGCGGCGTGATGTCCGAGCGCGAAGCCGCCGCCTTCGTTCTCGTCGCCGCGGCGGTGTTCGTGTATGCCGCGTATCGCCTGGGCCCCATCTGCCTGGCGCTGTCGCCGGTCGCCCTCGCGATCGTCTTCTGGTACTCGCTCGCGAAGCGGTACACCGCCTACACGCAACTGTTCCTCGGCCTCGCGATGGCCGTGGCGCCGGTCGGTGGCTGGCTGGCGGCCGGTGGGCGCGGCGGCTGGGAGCCGTGGTTGCTCGCGATCGCGATCGGCGCGTGGGTGGGGGGCTTCGACGTGCTCTACGCCTGCCAGGATCTGCCGCATGACGTCGCGCAGGGCCTGCGGTCGATTCCCGTGAAGTACGGCGTACGGCGCTCCCTCGTCATCTCCCGTGTCATGCACGTCGTCACGGTGGTGGCGCTCGCCGCCCTGGCGGCCATCGTGCCGCTCGGCGGCATCTACCTGGCCGGCGTCGCCTTTGTCGCGATACTCCTGGTCTACGAGCAGTCGCTCGTGCGCGAGGACGACCTCTCGCAGGTCAAGAAGGCTTTCGACATGAACGGGTACGTCGGCATCGTGTACTTCCTGACCACCGCGGCGGCGCTCTATGCCGGCTGACGCCCGCCGCACGATTGCGATCGCGATGACCGGCGCGAGCGGCGCCCTCTACGCGGTGCGCACGATGGCCGCGCTGCTCGAGCGCGGGTGTCACCTGGAGCTGGTGGTCTCGGACTACGGCCGCCGCCTGCTCCGCGACGAGCTGGGCGAGGAGGCCGCCGTCGAGCGGCTGGGCGCCTTTCTCGAGTCCAAGTACGGCAGCGATGTGACCCGGGGCTCGTTCGAGCTGCACAGCAACAGGGACCTCGGTGCCGCGATCGCGAGTGGCAGCCACCGCTGCGACTCGATGGCGATCGTACCGTGTTCGATGAAGACGCTGGCCGGCGTTGCCCATGGCCTCTCGCGCAACCTCGTGGAGCGTGCCGCGGACGTCATGCTGAAGGAGCGGCGCACGCTGGTGATCGTCCCGCGCGAGACGCCGATGAGCCTGCCGCAGCTTCGGAACATGGCGTTGTGCGCCGAAGCGGGCGCGATGATTCTGCCGGCGATGCCCGCCTTCTACCAGATGCCGAAGACGATCGACGACCTCGCGGATTTCATGGCCGGCAAGATTCTCTCCGCGCTCGGCTTCACGCACGAGTTGTATCCGGCGTGGAAAGGCTGATCGCGACGCCGGTGCCCAGCGCCCCTGACAAGAGCCCTCAGAAGATCGCGCAGATGTTCGACGCGATCGCGGGCCGGTACGACTTCCTGAATCATCTCCTGAGCCTCGGGATCGATCGCCGCTGGCGGCGGCGCGCGGTGCGCGAGCTGGAGCTGGCGCAGGGAAGCCGCGTGCTGGACCTTTGCACCGGGACGGCGGATCTTGCGCTTGCCGCGCTCGAGGGCCCGCGCGACGCCGGTCGATCCGTGATCGGCATCGATTTCTCCGCGGCCATGCTGCGTTGTGGACGCGAGAAGCTCGCGCGGCTCGGCGAACCGCGCGTCGCGCTCGCTCGCGGCGACGCGATGCACCTGCCGCTGCCGGACCAGTCGGTCAACGCCGTCACCATCGGGTTCGGCATCCGAAACGTGGAGCGCCCCGACGTGGCGACGCGGGAGATCGTCCGCGTCCTGAAACCCGGCGGCCGGCTGGCGATCCTCGAGTTCGGCACTCCAACGCTGCCAGGCCTGCGCGCGGCGTATTTGTTCTATTTCCGGCGCGTCTTGCCCCTCATCGGCCGCCTGATCTCACGTCATAACGACGCGTATTCGTATCTGCCGGCCTCCGTCGCGGCGTTTCCGTCGCCCGACGCCTTTCTCGCGCTCCTCCGTGACGCCGGTTTTTCCGACGTCCGTGTCGTCTCTTTGACCTTCGGCGTCGTCTATCTCTTTAGTGCCCGAAAATAGACGAACGCGGGGTCAGGCCACGAAAAAAGTGATATTTCGGGATCTGACCCCTATAATCGTAAATAGCTGATGTACTTCGACTTCGAGGACGCGCACCCGGAAACGCCGACGCTGACGGCTCCCATCTCGCTGCGCGAGGGGGTGCTGCTGTCGATCATCGCGCACCTGGTCCTCGTCGTCCTGATTCTTGCGGGGCCCAGGCTGCCCTTCATCCGCGCGTTCCTCGCCGAGCAGCAGCAGGCGGAAGAACAGCGCCGCGCCGAGCTCCTCGAGCAGCAGCGCCAGCAGCAGCCGCGCTTTGTCTTCATGCAGCCGCGCGTCGAGATGCCGCCGCCCCGGACGCCCGCGCGACGGCCGGAGCTTTCGGATCGCGACCGCGTCGCCGGCGGACCCGAGCGGGCGGTCGACCCGACGAACCCGATGCCGTTTTCGCGCGGCAACACCACGGAAAAGGTGGATTCCGACCTGGCGCGCCGGCAGCGGCAGGCGATGGAGGAGTCGCGGAGCGCCGCCGGCAGCAACGGCACCAGCATCGCGCCGTTGCCGCAGGCGCCCGCCGGCGCGATGACGATCCCGCGCGAGACGCGGCCGGGCACAGAGCGCGGCTCCGGCGGCGTGATTGGCGACGCGCTGCGGAACATCCAGCGCTACGCTACCGGAGAGCGATTTCAGAATCTCGGCGGCGGCGCGGACCAGAACTACCCGACGATCCAGTTCGACTCGAAAGGGGTCGAGTTCGGGCCGTGGATTCGCCGCTTCATCGCGCAGGTGAAACGCAACTGGATGATTCCGTATGCCGCCATGTCGATGCGCGGCCACGTGGTCCTCACCTTCTACGTGCACAAGGACGGCCGCATCAGCGAGTTGACGCTGGCCGGCCCCTCGGCGGTCGGCGCGTTCAACAACGCGGCGTATAACGCGCTCTCCTGGTCCAACCCCACGCAGCCGCTGCCATCCGAGTATCCGGACGACCGCGCGTTCTTCACGGTGACGTTCTTCTACAACGAGCAGCCGCCGCAGAACTGACGATGGTCCGCTTTACGCGCTCCCAGCAGCTGGGCCTCCTGGTCCTTCTCGTGCTCCTCGCGCTGCTGGCGCTCGCGCGCAGCGCGGCCCTCGGCTCGTGACGACACCAGCCTCTCCGCGGCTCCTCGCGGTTCTCGGCCCCACCGCGACCGGCAAGAGCGCCCTCGGCGTTGCGCTCGCCAGCCGTTTCGGCGGCGAGATCGTCGCGTGCGACTCCACGGCCGTGTACCGTGGCTTCGACATCGGCACTGACAAGGTGCCGCCCGTCGAGCAGCGCGGCATCCCTCATCACATGGTGAATGTCGCCGACCCGCTCGAAGAGTACTCCGCCGCGCGATACGCGCGCGAGGCGGAGGCGGCCGTTCGGGACATCTCCGCGCGCGGGCGGCTGCCGATTCTCGTCGGCGGGACCGGATTCTATTACCGCGCGCTCACGCGCGGGCTCTTTCCGGGACCCGGTCGCGACTCCCGCATGCGCGCGCGGCTCGTGCGCGTCGCAGAGAAGCGTGGCCCGGAGCGGCTGCATCGCTGGCTGGCGCGCATCGACCCCGAATCGGGGCGGCGAATCCAGCCGCGCGATCTCAAGCGCATCGTCCGCGCGCTGGAGGTGTACTGCCTCACGGGGCGCCCGCTCACGCAGCATTTCGCCGAGACGCGCGCCCCCCTCGCGGATTACGCGGTGACGGCCATCGCCTTGTCGCTGCCGAACGACCGCATCGCGGACCGCGTGGCGCGCCGCGTCGAATCGCAGTTCGCCCGCGGCATCATCGACGAGGTGAAAGGCCTGCTGGCGGGCGGGCTGCCCGAGGCCGCGCACCCGTTCACGGGCCTGGTCTACCGGCAGGTGCTCGAGTACCTGCACGGCGTGCGCGACGAGCAGGAGACGCGCGCGCTCATCGTCCTGGAGAACCGGCATTACGCGCGCCGCCAGTTGATCTGGTTCCGGAAAGAGCCTAATCTACGATGGATTCACGGCGCCGGCGAAGATCCCGCCACGCTGCACGCGGCCGAACAGGTCATCGGGGGACTCTAAGGGGTCGGGAGCCTTTTTCGGCCACCGATTCCCGTCGAAAAAGGCTCCCGACCCCTTTTATCAGTGTCTTTCACTCGCGCCATCCTCATCGTCATGGACAGCGTCGGCATCGGCGAGTTGCCCGACGCCGCCGCGTACGGAGACCAGGGGAGCAACACGCTCGGCAACATCGCCCGCAACCGGCGGCTGCAGATTCCCACGCTCCGCTCGCTCGGCCTGCCGCGCGTGGTGCCGCTGCGCGACGTCGAGCCGATCGCCAGTCCGATCGCGTGCTACGGCCGGATGGCGGAGGCATCGGCCGGCAAGGACTCGGTGACCGGGCACTGGGAGATCGCTGGAATCGTCCTCGACAGTCCGTTTCCGACGTTTCCGCGGGGGTTTCCCCAGGATCTGCTCGCAGCCTACGAGGCACGCATCGGCCGGCGCGTGCTCGGCAACACCGTGGCATCGGGCACCGCGATCATCGATGCGCTCGGCGCGGAACACATGCGCACGGGACTGCCGATCGTGTACACATCGGCCGACAGCGTCTTCCAGATCGCCGCGCACGAGGAGATCGTTCCCGTGCCGGAGCTGTATCGCTTCTGCGAGGCGGCGTACGAGATGGTCGGCGAGGGGCTCGGCGTCGGCCGCGTGATCGCGCGCCCCTTCGTGGGCGTGCCCGGGCGCTTCACGCGGACGGCCAACCGCAAGGACTACGCGCTGCCGCCGCGCGGCGAGACGCTCCTCGACCGGCTCCAGGCGGCTGGATGGCCGGTCGTCGCCGTCGGCAAGATCGAGGATCTGTTCGCCGGCCGCGGCGTCTCGCGCGCCATCCACACCGCGAGCGACGACGAGGGGATGGATGTCGTCGAGCGGATGATGGAGGAAACCGAGCGCGGGCTGATTTTCGCGAACCTCGTGGACTTCGACACGCAGTTCGGCCACCGCAACGACGTGGCGGGATACGCCGCGAACATCGAGCGCTTCGACGCGCGGCTTGCCGAGATCCTGCCGCGGCTGCGCGCGGGCGACCTGCTGGTCGTCACGGCGGACCACGGCAACGATCCGACAACGCCAAGCACCGACCATTCGCGGGAGTACGTGCCACTGCTCGTGACCGGCCCGCAGGTCGAACAGGGGGTCGACGTGGGCACGCGCAGCACGTTCGCCGACCTGGGGCAGACGCTCGCGGATCTGTTCGGCGTCGGGCCGCTCGCCAACGGGACGAGCTTCCTGCGCGAGATCAGGAAGGGGGACAGTCACACTTCTTCCCCGCGATCGGAGGAAGAAGTGTGACTGTCCCCCTTATCCGCGAGCAGCTCGAACAGCGCGAGCGCGAGTTCCTGGCCCCGCAGGCGGCCAAGAGCGCCGACAGCCGGGGGCGGCTCCGCGACGAGCCCCAGGACCCGATCCGCCCCGTGTTCCAGCGCGACCGCGACCGGGTCATCCATTGCAAGGCGTTCCGGCGGCTCAAACACAAGACGCAGGTGTTCTTCGCGCCGCGAGGCGATCACTATCGCACGCGCCTCACGCACACACTCGAGGTCTCGCAGATCGCCCGCAGCATCGCGAAGGTGCTGCGCCTGCACGAAGAGCTGACCGAGGCGATCGCGCTCGGGCACGACCTCGGGCACACGCCGTTCGGTCATGCCGGCGAGCGCGTGCTGGCCGCCCTCGTGCCCGGCGGCTTCGAGCACTACGCGCAGAGCCTTCGCATCGTCGACGTCCTGGAGCGCGACGGCAACGGCCTGAACCTCACCTGGGAAGTCCGTGACGGCATCGCGCGGCACTCGAAAGGGAAGCACGGCCTGCCGGTCGGCGCGCCGCCCGAACACCGCGCGAGCACGATCGAAGGGCAGATTGCGCGCGTGGCGGACATCATCGCCTACGTCAATCACGACATCGATGACGCCGTCCGCGCGGGACTGATGACCGGCGAAGATCTGCCGAAGGCCGCCGTCGAGCGACTCGGACGCACCTCCTCCGAGCGTATCGGCACCATGGTGACCGACGCCGTGCTGCGGACGCTCGAGGGAAACCTGGCCGAAGTTCGGATGAGCGACGAGGTCCTCGACGCGACCCTCCAGCTCCGGAGCTTCCTGTTCGAAACGGTCTACGAGAACGGCATCGCCACCGCGGAATTCAAGAAAGCGACCGGGATTCTCGGCGGATTGTGGGAGAAAGTCCGTGAGCGCCCCGAAGAGTTCCTCGACCAGCGCACCATGGCCACCGAAGGCCTGGATGCCGCGGCGCGCGATTTTCTCGCCGGGATGACCGACCGCTACGCGATCGGCCTCTTCGAGCGGCTGTTCATTCCCAGGCCGTGGGTCGATTTACGGTCGGCCGGTTTGTGACCCTCTGCCTCAGCTTTGATATAATCGGGGTTTCGTCCGCCCGGTGGCGGGGCCGACTATATGTCCGCGATGTTGCTCGAACTCAGCAAGATACAGTCGCCCCGGGAACGGCTCGACTACACCTGGCCCGAGAGCGCGCTCGACACGAGCGAGGACGAGTTCGACGTCGTGGCGCCAATCCATCTCGAGCTGGAAGTGCAGAAGGCGGGGGAGGACAGGTTTCGCCTCGTCGGCCGGGCGCGGACCACGCTCGAAGCGGCATGCAGCCGATGCGTGGAGCCGTTCCGGATTCCGATCGACGCGCCCTTCGACCTGTCGTACCTGCCGCAGGCGGACAACGCCGGCGAGCCGGAGCGTGAGATCCAGGACGACGATCTGAGCACCTCGTTTTACCGGGATGGCACGATCGACCTGGGCGGGCTGCTCCGCGAGCAGTTTTACCTGGCGCTGCCGATGAAACCGTTGCACGACGAGCACTGCAGAGGGCTCTGCCCGCTGTGCGGCACGAACCTGAATCGCGAGACGTGTGAGTGCAAGGTGGCGTGGGAAGACCCGCGGCTCGCCGGCCTCAAGTCGCTGCTCGACGAGAAGAAGACAAACTAGGCGCAAGCGGCGTCACGGATGCAGAGTTGCGACTCGAATGACCGACGCCGCCGCGCGAAGGCCGCCCCGCGAGGGCTAAAAAAATGCCGAATCCAAAACGACGCCATTCCAAGTCGCGAACTGCCAAGCGGCGCGCTCACGACGCGCTCAAGCCGCTGACGCTCGGCCAGTGCCCGCAGTGTCACGAATCCAAGCGCCCACACCAGGTGTGCCCGCACTGCGGGTACTACAAGGGACGACCGGCCCGGCAGGTGGAGGAAGCCTGATCAGAGGCCAGGGACCAGAGGCGTCGGGGTTCGGCGACCAACGGCCACCGAGTGCCGGTCACCTTCCCGCTGCCCACTGTTCACTGCCCACTGTTTGAATGCGCATAGCCGTTGACGCGATGGGGGGCGATTTCGCGCCCCGTGCGGCGGTTGAAGGGGCGCTTGCGGCGGCCCGCGACCTGCGTGCGGCATTGGTGTTGGCCGGCCGCGAAGACGCCGTCCGTGCCGAACTGGCGCGGCACGAGACCGGCGGACTCGACATCGAGGTGCGGCACGCCGACGACGTGATCGCGATGGGCGAGGCGCCCATGGCTGCATTGCGCGCGAAACCGCGCTCGTCGATCCGCGTGGCGGCGGAGGCGGTGACGCGGGGTGAGGCCAACGCCGTGTTTTCCGCCGGTCACACGGGGGCCGCGGTCCTGGCGACGCACGCCGCGTTTGGCATGCTGCCCGGGGTCGATCGCCCGGCGCTTGCGGTGATCATTCCGACCAAGTCCGGCAGGGCCGTGCTGCTCGACGCCGGTGCGACGGTGGATTGCCGGCCGCATCACCTGTTCCAGTTCGCGGCGATGGGGACTGTCGTCGCCCGCGTGGCGCTCGATGTGGCCAGCCCGCGCGTCGGCCTGCTGTCGATTGGCGAGGAAGAGTCCAAGGGAAACGATCTGACGCGCGAGGCGCACCGCCTGCTGCGCGGATCGCCCGTGAACTTCGTCGGCAACCTGGACGCCGGCGGCGTGTACTCGGGTCACGCCGACGTGATCGTGTGCGACGGGTTCACGGGAAACGTCGCCCTGAAGGTCAGCGAGAGCCTGGCCTCGGCGATCGCGGGGCTGCTCGACGAGGAGCTGTCGCGAACCGTCACCGCGCGCGCCGGATTCCTGCTCGCGCGACGCGCGTTCGAGCGCCTCCACCGCAGGCTGGATTACGCGGAGTACGGCGGCGCGCCGCTCGTCGGCGTCCACGGATTGTGTGTCATCGGGCACGGGCGCTCCGACGCGCGCGCGATCCGTAACGGGATCGCGCTGGCGCTTCGCTTGGCCGCCATGGGGTTCGTCGAGCGCATCGCTGAGGACATCCAGGTCGCTCATTCATGATCGCGTTTCTGTTTCCCGGGCAAGGCTCGCAGCGCGTCGGCATGGGCAGGGCGCTCGCCGACGCGTTTCCGGTCTGCCGCCAGACGTTCGAAGAGGCTGACGCCGCGCTTGGCATCGCTCTCAGCCGCATCATCTTCGAAGGCCCCGAAGACGCGCTCACCCTCACGGAAAACACCCAGCCTGCCATCCTGACGATGTCGGTCGCCGTTCAGCGGCTGCTGGCCTCGCGCGGCCTCGAGCCGTCGATGGTGGCCGGCCATAGCCTCGGCGAGTACTCGGCGCACGTGGCGGCGGGCACCTTCGCGTTTGCCGACGCGGTCCGGGTCGTGCGAAACCGCGGTCGCTACATGCAGGAGGCGGTGCCGGTCGGACGCGGCGCCATGGCCGCGATTCTCGGGCTGGACGCGGCGCTCGTCGAGCAGGCCTGCGCCGAGGCCGCAGAGGGGGACGTGGTGAGCCCGGCGAACCTGAACTCCCCGGGGCAGGTGGTCATCGCGGGATCGGCGGACGCCGTGGCGCGGGCGGGGGACCGCGCAAAGGCGCTGGGCGCCAAGCGTGTCATTCCACTGGCCGTGAGCGCCCCCTTCCACTGCGCGCTGATGACGCCCGCCGAGGAACGGCTCGCCCCTGAGCTGCGCGCCCTGGCCGCGCGGGATCCGCGGGTGCCGGTCGTGGCCAACGTGGACGCCGTCCCGAAACGGGACGCCGCGTCGGCCATCGACGCCCTCATCCGGCAGGTCTCCGCCCCGGTCCGCTGGGAAGACGTCGTCAAGCGGCTTGCGTCCGAGGGCGTCCGCGCATATGTTGAAGTGGGTCCCGGAACGGTATTGAGCGGTCTCGTGAAGAAGATCGACCGGGGCGCCCGCCTGGCCAACGTCGAGGACGAATCGGGGCTCGCGGCCGCTGAGGCCCTGAAAACTCTATGATCAATCTTTCGGGCCGCATTGCCATCGTCACCGGTGCGTCCCGGGGTATCGGCCGGGCCACCGCCCGGATGCTGGCCGGGCAGGGGGCGACGGTGGTGGCGGCCTCGCGCGGCGAGAACGCGCGTGCGACGGTGGACGAGATCGCCGGGGCCGGCGGGCACGCGGAGCTGGCGTCGGTGGATGTGACCGATCGCGAGTCGATCGACCGGATGGTCGCCGGGGCGCTGGAGCGGTTCGGCCGGGTCGACGTCCTGGTGAACAATGCCGGGATCGCGCGCGACCAGCTGATGCTCCGGATGAAGCGCGAGGACTGGGACGCGGTGGTGGCGACCAACCTGACGGCGATGTTCTCGTGCGTGCAGGCGGTGCTCAAGCCGATGGTCCGGCAGCGGGCCGGCCGGGTGATCTCCATCAGCTCGGTCGTGGGGCAGGCCGGCAACGCGGGGCAGGCGAACTACGCGGCCTCGAAGGCGGGCATCATCGGCTTCAGCAAGGCGCTGGCGCTCGAAGTGGCCTCGCGCGGGATCACGGTGAACGTCGTCGCGCCCGGGCTGATTGACACGGACATGACCCGCGCGCTCACCGCGAGCGCGCGCGAGACGTGGGCCTCGAAGATCCCGCTGGGCCGTCTCGGAACACCGGAGGACGTGGCGTCGGCGGTCTGCTTTCTGGCGTCGGACGCGGCATCGTATATTACGGGACAGGTTCTCGCGGTCAACGGCGGGATGTACATGTAGAGCGCCTGCGGCTCGCGCGAGGCGCTGGAAGGGAGTCCTGCGCTCCAGCGCGGGACCGCCGAGCGCGGGCGAGCGGGGTTGGGCCCCGCGAGCGTTCAAGGAGGAAGCACGTGGCGGTTGCAGACAAAGTCAAGAGCATCATCGTGGAGCAGCTCGGGGTCGACGAAGAAGAAGTGACGCCGGATGCGTCGTTCGTGGACGACCTGGGCGCCGACTCGCTCGACACCGTCGAACTCGTGATGGCGTTCGAGGAGGAGTTCGGGATCGAGATCCCGGACGAGGACGCTGAGAAGATCACGCGCGTCCGCGAGGCGATCGAGTACATCGACTCGCATTCCAAGGGGAAAAAGTAGGGGGGCCATTGGGTCGTCGGGTTGTAGTCACGGGCGTCGGGCTGGTGTCACCGCTCGGTGTCGGGACGGAAACGAACTGGGACGCGCTCTGCGCCGGCCGGAGCGGGATCGGCCCGATTACGCGTTTCGACGCTGCGCAGCACGCCTGCCGCATCGCGGGGGAAGTGCAGGGGTTCGACCCCCTCCAGTTCCTCGAGAAGAAAGACGTCAAGAAGATGGACGTCTTCATCCAGTACGCCATCGCGGCCTCGCAGTTCGCCATGGACGACGCGCGGCTCTCGGTGACGGAGGACATCGCCCCCCGCGTGGGGGTGTTCATCGCGTCCGGCATCGGCGGGTTCAGCACCATCGAGCGTGAGCACAAGGCGCTGCTCGAGGGAGGGCCCCGGAAAATCTCGCCGTTCTTCATTCCGGCTGCCATCATCAACCTCGCGGCGGGCCAGGTCTCCATCCGGTTCGGCGCGAAGGGGCCCAATTCCGCCACGTGCACCGCGTGCTCCGCCTCCGCGCACGCCATCGGCGACGCGTACGAAATCATCCGGCGCGACTCGGCGGACGTGATGATCGCCGGCGGATCCGAGGCCGCCATCACGCCGATGGGCGTCGGCGGCTTTGCCGCGATGCGCGCGCTCTCCACGCGCAACGACGAGCCCGAGCGCGCCAGCCGGCCGTTCGACGCCGAGCGCGACGGCTTCATCATGGGTGAGGGCTCGGGCGTCATCATCCTCGAGGAGCTGGGGTTCGCGAAGGCGCGCGGCGCGGCCATCTATGCCGAGCTGGTCGGCTACGGCATGTCGGCCGACGCGTTCCACATCACCGCGCCGTCCGAGGATGGCGACGGTGGCGTCCGGGTCATGCGCGCCGCGCTGAAGGACGCCGGGATCGAGCCGTCTGCGGTCGATTACATCAACGCGCACGGCACCTCCACGCCGTACAACGACAAGCTCGAGACGCTGGCGATCAAGAAGTGCTTCGGCGACCACGCGCGGAAGCTGGCCATCTCGTCCACCAAGTCGATGACGGGGCACCTGCTCGGCGCGGCCGGCGGGCTCGAGGCGGGCATCAGCGCGCTCGCGGTCAAGCGGCAGATGCTGCCGCCGACGATCAACCTGGACAACCCGGACCCGGAGTGCGACCTCGATTACGTGCCGCACACGGCCCGGGCGGCGACCGTCCGGTACGTGCTGTCGAACTCTTTCGGCTTTGGGGGGACGAACGGGGCGCTGCTGTTCAAGAGGTACGAGGAGTAGTGACCGGCGGCCGGTGATCAGTGGCCAGAACGACCACTGCTCACTGACCACTGCCCACTGACCACCATACGATGAAGATTGCAGTCTGCATCAAGCAGGTCATCACGCGCGAGTCGCAGATCCGCGTCAACGAGCAAAAGACCTGGATCCGCGACCAGGACGCGACATTCGAGCTGAACGAGCCTGACGCCTACGCGCTCGAAGAGGGGCTGCGCCTCAAGGAAAAGCACGGCGGCGAGGTCGTCGTCTGCAGCGCCGGCCCCGCCCGCGCGACGCAGGTCATCCGCGAGGCGCTGGCGCGCGGCGCCGACCGCGCCATCCACGTCGAGGGGGAGCTGGGATCCGGCGACGCGTTTTCGATGGCGGGCGCGCTCGCCTCCGCCATCAAGGACGAGGCCTTCGACCTCGTGCTCACGGGCCTGCAGTCCGACGACCACGGCTTCGGCCAGGTCGGCGTGGTGCTCGCCGAGAATCTCGGCATCCCGCACGCCACGATCATCATGGAAGTCAACGCGGATGGCGGCAGCCTCCGGGTCAAACGCGAGCTGGAGGGCGGCTGGTTCCAGTTCGTCACGATGCCTCTTCCGGCGCTGCTCACGATCCAGAGCGGCATCAACCAGCTCCGGTACGCGACGCTCAAGGGCATCATGGCCGCGAAGAAGAAGGAAATCCGCACGGTCCCGGCGCCCGCCGGCCTTGCGGCGCGCCAGCGCATCGTCGACCTGTATCCGCCGCAGAAGGTGAAGAAGACCGAGATGATCGGCGGCTCCGCGGCGGATGCGGCCAGGCAGCTCGTCAGGGCGCTCCGTGACGATGCGAGGGTGATCTAGCCATGGCGGGCATCCTCGTCATCGCGGAACAGACGGGCGGGACGCTCAACCGGGCGTCATGGGAAGCCATCGTCGCCGCGCAGTCGATCGGCGGCGACGTGAAGGTCGCCATCGCCGGGCGCGAGGTCGGCGCGGCGGCCGCGGAGCTTGCGGCGGCGGAGGTCGCGGAAGTCATCGCGCTTCAGCACGCGGCGCTCGATCTCTACACGCCGGACGGGTACGTGCAGGCTCTGGCCGCGTTCATTCGTGACGCCGAGCCCGGCCTCGTCGTGCTGCCGCACACGTACCAGACGCGCGACTTCGCGCCGAAGCTTGCCGCGCGCCTCGAGCGGGCGCTCATCACCGACTGCACCGCGATCAAGGCCCATGGCGACGGCCGCGCGTTCACGCGGCCGGTCTTCCAGGGGAAGCTGAACGCCGACGTCGTTGCCGACGGTCCGACGCCGCACCTCGTGACGATCCAGATCGGGGCGTTCCGGGTCGATGCGCTCAAGAAGAGCGGCCGGCGGGCCGCGGTTCGCACCGTCGATGCGGCCGTGGACGCGTCAGCCATCCGCCAGAAGCCGGAGGCGCCGTTCAAGGAAGCGCGGCAGGCCGTCGATCTTTCCCAGGCCGAGCGCATCGTGAGCGTGGGGCGCGGCATCAAGGGGCCCGAGGGACTGCCGCTGGTGCAGGCGCTGGCCGACGCCCTCGGCGCGGAAGTCGCGGCCTCGCGCCCCATCTGCGACGCCGGCTGGCTGCCGATGGAACGCCAGGTGGGAAGCTCGGGACAGACGGTGGCGCCGAAGCTGTACCTGGCGCTTGGAATCTCCGGGGCGATCCAGCACCTGGTCGGCATGAAGGGCTCGAAGACGATCGTGGCGATTAACAAGGATCCCGACGCCCCGATCTTCGAGGTGGCCGACTATGGCATCGTCGCCGACTTGTTCGACGTCGTCCCAGCGCTGACGACTGCGTTGAAGGAGTGACGCCGCCTTTCGGCGGCCCGCATGGAAACGCTCGCCCTCTGGGTGCTGGTGGTCCTGTTCGTGGGCGCGTTTGCCGCGCAGATGGCGACGCGCGTCCGCCTCATTGCCGCGGCCCCCAACAACTTTTCTCTCGAACGCCCGGGCTTCCGCGTCTGGCGGTTCCTCGTTGATGTCGTCGGCCAGCGGAAGACGATCGTCGAGCGCCCGGTCGCCGGCATCGCGCACGCCCTGGTGTTCTGGGGGTTCGTGGCGTTCGGGCTGTACACGCTCGCCGAGTTCCTCAAGGGGCTCGGCATCGCCGATCTGACCCACGCCGGCTGGTTCCGCGCCTACCGCGCCGCCCTCACACCGTTTGCCATCGCCGTCCTGGCGGGCATCGTCTACCTGCTGATCAGGCGGGCGTTCGTGAGGCCGGCCGGCCTGGGCGAAAAGGTGTCGCTCGAGTCGGTCGTCATCGCGCTGTTCATTGCCACCCTGATGGCGACGTTTCTCCTGGGATGGAGGCTCGACGAGGCGTCGGTTGCGGGGCGCGTGAACTGGTGGGTGCACGCCATCGTCATCCTCGCGTTCCTGTCGCTCATCCCCGGGTCGAAGCACCTGCACCTGCTGCTCTCGCCCATTACGGTCTTCCTCAGGTCGCCGCAGCTGGGGAACGTGCCGAACCTCGATTTCGAAAAGGAGGAGGTGGGGCTCGAAACGATCAAGGACCTGGCCGGCAAGATGGTGCTCGACGCGTTCACGTGCGTGGAGTGCGGCCGGTGCCAGGTGAACTGCCCCGCGTGGGGTGCCGGCAAGGAGCTGAACCCGAAGACGATCATCCTCAGCACCGAGGACGCGCTGCTGGCCGGGAAACGCGACGCGACGCTCGCGGAGATCTACACGGAGAAGGCGCTGTGGCAGTGCACGACGTGCGGGGCGTGTGAGAACCAGTGCCCCGTGGGGATCGAGCACCTGCCGATCCTCATCGGATCGCGCCGCGGACTCGTCTCGAACGGCGATGCGCCGGAGTACCTGGGCGCGATGTACAACCTCCTCGAGCGCCGCGGCAACATCTGGGGACTCGGGTACGACCAGCGGCAGAAGTTCGTGGAATCGGCCGCGCTCGAGACCTTCGACCCGGCCAGGCACGACGTGCTCGTGTGGCTCGGGTGCGCCGGCGCGTTCGAGGCCGACTACCAGAAATCGTTCCGGTCGCTGTTCGAGATCCTCCGCGCGCGCGGCGTGCGGTTCGGCGTGCTCGCGAAGGAACGCTGCACGGGAGATCCCGCCAAGCGCACCGGCAACGAGTACATGTTCCAGGAGCTGGCCAACGCCAACATCGCGGACCTGAAGGCGTCGAAGGCGAAGAAGATCGTGACGTCGTGCCCGCACTGCGTCAAGACGATCGGCGACGATTACCGGCGGTTCGGGTACGAAGTGGAAATCGTCCATTCAGCGGTGTTCGTTGAAGAGGTCACGCGCGACCTTCGCCTGGCCGCCGGCGGTGACGGGCCGGACGGAGCGGTCACGTATCATGACCCGTGCTATCTGGCGCGCTACGGCGGGAAAGTCGACGAGCCGAGGAGCCTGCTGGCGCGGTTCGGCGCCGACGTGCGGGAGCCGGTGCGCAACCGCGAAAACCCGTACTGCTGCGGCGCCGGGGGGGGGCTGCTCTTCGCGGACAAGGAAGAGGAGCCGGGCGCGCGCATCAGCGACGTGCGATTCAAGCAGCTGCAGGAGACGGGCGCGGGGACGGTGGTCACCGCCTGCCCGTTCTGCTCCATCATGCTCAAGGGCGCGCAGGCCAGCGCGCCGGGAAGCGAGGTCCAATTCGTCGACCTCATGACATTCGTCAACGGGCGGTTGCCGCGCGCGCGCGGCTGACAGCGCGCCAGCGGGTGACGGCGGCGTCGATCGCGCTCGCCGGCTATCCGCTCATCGCTGCCCTGGGCCGTACGCTGCGATGGCGTGTGGACGGGCGCGAGCACCTGGACGCGCTGGAGCGTTCGGGGCGTCCTCCGGTCATGGCCTTCTGGCACGGCCGAATCCTGCCCGCCACCTGGTTCTTTCGCCGCCGCGGCATCGTCGTCATCACCAGCGAGAATTTTGACGGCGAGTGGATCGCGCGGATCATCGAGCGCTTCGGCTACGGCACGGCGCGCGGATCGACGTCACGCGGCGGGCAGAGGGCGCTCCTGCAGCTGCGCCGCGACAT
Organism: Acidobacteriota bacterium; assembly: GCA_016184105.1. Taxonomy (NCBI): domain Bacteria; kingdom Pseudomonadati; phylum Acidobacteriota; species Acidobacteriota bacterium. The sequence goes on along the minus strand of JACPDI010000006.1, from coordinate 33,080 downwards.
GGCGGCGGGGAAGGCCGCCGGCTTCACCGTCGACGGGCCGCGGGGACCCGCTCGCAAAGCGCAGGCGGGTGCCGTGTGGCTGGCGGGAGCGACCGGCAACCCTCTGCTCCCGTTCCACGCGGAGGCCGCCCGGCACTGGACGGCGCGCAGCTGGGATCGCACGCAGGTGCCGAAACCGTTCAGCCTGGTGGCGCTCGCGATCGGCGCGCCGATCGAGGTGCCCCGCGATCCTGACGCAGATCTCACCGAACGGAAGCGCCTGGAACTCGAGGAGGCGCTCCTGGCGCTCGAGAGGCGCGCGGCGGCCCTGCTCTTGTAGCCGCCGGCCTTTAGGCCGGCGGCTACGCGTGTCATATGTCCCTTCTCTTATTCACCTCCGACCGCTTCGCCGAGCACACCCCGCCGCCGGGGCATCCCGAGCGGCCCGAACGGGCCGAGGTGTTCGATGCGGTGGCGGCCCGCTGGCGTCAGCGCGGCGGCGCGGTGGCGGCGCCGCGCCCCGCCAGGCGGGAGGAGCTGGCGCGCGTGCACGAAGAGGGCTACCTGGATGCGATCGCCCGGACGCAGGGATCCGCCGTCGCGCTGGATCCGGATACCTACACGTCGCCTGAATCGCACGAGATCGCGCTGCTTGGCGCCGGCGCCGCGATCGAGGCGGCGCGCCACGCGCTGGAGGGGCGAGGGCCGGCGATGGCCTTCGTCCGCCCGCCGGGGCACCATGCCGAGCGGAACCGCGCGATGGGCTTCTGCCTGTACAACCACGCGGCCGCAGCCGCGGCCGACGCGCTGGCGCGCGGCGCCTCGCGCGTGGCGGTCGTGGACATCGACGTGCACCACGGCAACGGCACGCAGTGGATCTTCTATGACGAGCCGCGCGTGCTGTACCTCTCCACGCACCAGTACCCGTACTACCCGGGCACAGGGGCCGCCGACGAAGTTGGACGGGGGGAGGGGACAGGGTACACGGTCAACGTGCCGCTCGAAGTGGGCGCAACCGACGCGGACTACTGGCGCGTGTACGACGGGGTCATCGGCCCGATCGTCGAGCAGTACGCCCCGGATCTCGTCATCGTGTCCGCCGGCTTCGACGCGCACGAGCGCGATCCGCTCGCAGGCATGCGCGTCACGACGGCCGGCTACGCCGCCATCATCGCCCGCCTGCATGCCGCCGCCCGGCGGGCCTGCGGCGGGCGCATCGCGGCAGTCACCGAGGGAGGCTACCACCTCGAGGCCCTCGCGGCGTGCCTGGACGCGACCCTGACCGAGCTCGACGCGGTCGCCTCGCCGATCTCGTTTCACCCGTCCGGCACGAGCGATCGCGCGCGCGCCGCGCTGGGCATGGTCCGCGCGGCACAGAAGGCGCACTGGCCTGCGATATAGTTGTGAAGGTTTAGGGTTCAGGGTTCAGGAAGAACCGTTGGCAGACTACAGACCACAAACGATCGAAAAGAAGTGGCAGGACCGCTGGCAGCGGAGCGGGACGTTCCAGGTCGCTGAAGATCCGTCGAAGCCGAAGTTCTACTGCCTCGAGATGTTCGCGTACCCCTCGGGGCACGCGCACGTCGGCCACGTCAAGAACTACATCATCGGCGACGTGGTCGCGCGGATGAAGCGGATGCGCGGCTTCAACGTCCTCCATCCCTTCGGCTGGGACGCGTTTGGGCTGCCCGCGGAGAACGCGGCCATCAAGAGCGGCACGCATCCCGAACCGTGGACGCTGGAGAACATCGCCCACATGAAGGGACAGCTCCAGCGGCTCGGTATCAGCTACGACTGGAGCCGCGAGATCGCCACCTGCACGCCGGAGTACTACCGCTGGAACCAGTGGCTGTTCACGCGGATGTTCGAGAAGGGGCTCGCCTACCGCCGCCGTTCGTCGGTGAACTGGTGCCCGAGCTGCAACACGGTGCTCGCCAACGAACAGGTCGTGGACGGCGACTGCTGGCGCTGCGGCACGCCGGTCGACACGCGCGACCTGGAGCAGTGGTTCTTCCGCATCACCGCGTACGCCGACGAGCTGCTCGACGCCACCTTCCACCTGCAGGACTGGCCCGAAAAGGTCCTGACGATGCAGCGGAACTGGATCGGGCGATCGGACGGGGCGCGGCTGCAGTTCGCGCTGCCGGACGGCGGCGCCATCGACGTGTTCACGACGCGCATCGACACGATCTACGGCGCGACGTTCGTCCTGCTCGCGCCGGAGCACGAGCTGGTCGCCGAGTGGAGCCGGGCCGACCCGTCGCTGCGCGAGCGCGCGCAACAGTTCCGGTCTCTCGACCGGACGGCGCGCCTCACCGGCGAGATCGAGAAGGAAGGCTTCGATACGGGGAAGACGGCGATGAACCCGTTCACGAACGAGCCGGTGCCGGTCTGGATCGCCAACTTCGTGCTGGGTGAGTACGGCACGGGCGCCGTCATGGGCGTTCCCGCCCACGATCAGCGCGACTTCGAGTTCGCACGCAAGTATGGCCTTCCCGTGCGTGTCGTCGTGCGCCCGCCCGGCGCCGCTGCTCCCGCGGATGAGGACCTCGTCGCGGCCGCATCGGATGACGGGGTGCTCGTGAATTCCGGCCCCTATGACGGGCTGGACTCCGAGGCCGCGCGCGGGCGGCTCTCCGAGGAGGCACGGCGCCGCGGCATCGGCGAGCCGACGGTGCAGTACCGCCTGAAGGACTGGGGGATTTCGCGGCAGCGCTACTGGGGCACGCCGATCCCGATGATCTACTGTCCAACGGACGGGATCGTGCCGGTCCCTGACGGCCAGCTGCCCGTCACGCTGCCGAAGGTGGCGGAGTTCAGCGGGCGCGGCGACTCGCCGCTCGCGCACGTGCCGGAGTTCGTCAACGCGCAGTGCCCGAAGTGCGGCGGGCCCGCCAAGCGCGAGACCGACACGATGGACACGTTCGTCGACTCATCGTGGTACTTCCTCCGCTATTGTGATCCCCGGAACGAGCGGCTGCCGTTCGATCCCGCCACGGTCAGGTACTGGGGGCCGGTCGATTTCTACAGCGGCGGGGTCGAGCACGCGATCCTGCACCTGATCTACTCGCGGTTCTTCACGCGCGTGTTCCGCGACCTCGGGATGCTGGCGTTCGACGAGCCGTTCACGCGGTTGCTCACGCAGGGCATGGTGCTCAAAGACGGCCAGGTCATGTCGAAGTCCAAGGGGAACGTGGTGGACCCCGACGACATGATCCAGAAGTACGGCGCGGACGCGCTGCGGACCTACATCATGTTCGTCGCGCCGCCCGAGAAGGAAATCGAGTGGACGGACGCCGGGCTCGAGGGCAGCTTCAGGTTCCTGGCTCGGGTCTGGCGGCTGATCGACCAGGTGGCCGACACCATCGGCGGCGAGGGGATCCCAGCGCCCGGCGCGCTCCAGCTCGATGCTGCCGAGCGCGCGCTGCGACGGAAGACGCACGACACGATCCGCCGCGTGACGCAGGACCTGGATCCGCGCGTGCACCTGAATACCGCGATCTCCGCGATGATGGAACTGGTGAACGAGCTGTACGCCTTCTGCGATCGCGAAGAGTGCTCGCTGCTCGGCCGCAAGGCCCAGGCAGCCTTGGAGCGCGGACTCGTCGAGCGGCGCGAAACGATTGCCGTGCTGAAGGAATCCGCCGAAGCGCTCGTGCGCATGCTCTCGCCGTTCGCGCCGCACATGGCCGAGGAGTTATGGGAGCGGCTCGGGCACGCCGAAGGCATCGAGGCGGCCGGCTGGCCGGCGTTCGACGCTGGAGTGGCCAGAGCCGACGAGATCGTCGTGCCCGTGCAGGTGAACGGCAAGGTGCGCGCGCGTCTGACGGTGCCCGCCGACGTCGCGGAAGACGAGCTGCGGGAGCGCGCCCTGTCCGATGTCCAGGTGCAGGCGCACACGGCCGGCAAGAAGGTGAAGAAGGTGGTCGTCGCGGGGGGCGGGAAGCTCGTGTCCGTGGTGGTCGCATGAACCGCGTGCGCTCCTTTGTGAGCTTGGTGGTCTTCGTGGTCCTGGCGCTGTCCTCGGCGGGTTGTGGCTACACGCTTGCCGGGCGGGGATCGTTCCTGCCCGAGTCGATCCGCACGATCGGCGTGCCGCTGTTCGTCAATTCGACGCCGGTGTTCGATATCGAGCGCCGGCTGACCGAGCGCGTGCGCTCGGAATTCATCGGCCGCGGCCGGTACCGCGTCATCCCGGAGGTGGCGGGGGCCGACGCGGTGCTCACCGGCGAAATCACGTCGATCACGCTGACCCCGTCGAGCTTCAACGATCAACAGCAGGCGACGCGCTACGCGATCGTCGTGACGACGAGGCTCGAGTTCAAGGACGTTCAGGCCGACAAGATCCTCTGGTCGAACCCGTCATGGCAGTTCCGCGAGGAATACGAGGTCACCAACGCGGAAGCGGCCAGCGACGTGAACGCGTTCTTCGGCCAGGAGGCGAACGCGCTCGACCGCATCGCGCAGAACTTCGCCCGGGCGGTCGTCAGCGCCATCCTGGAAGCGTTCTAGCGGTGCCCACCGCCAGCCCCGAGACGCTCCGCAGCCACATCTCCGGCGGGAAGCTCCAGCCCGTCTATCTGCTGGTCGGCGACGACGACCGCCAGCTCGACGCGCTGGCGACGGCCCTGTCAGATACGGTGGAAGAAGGGCTGCGCGCGTTCAACTGCGAGCGCGTGTACGCGACCGACAAGGACCTCACGGCGGACACGGTGCTCGAGTCGGCACGCACGGCGCCGATGATGGCGCCCCATCGCGTCGTGACCGTCCTGCGCGCCGAGAAGTGGCTGAAGCCGAAGAAGCTTTCAGCGTCCGAGATGGCCGGCGAGGCGGAAGGCGAAGACGACAAGCCGAGTGGCGGCGCCGAGGACAAGGCCGCGCTCGCGCCCCTCGTCGAGTACCTGAAGCACCCGGTCCCGAGCACGGTCCTCGTGTTCGTTGCCGCCGACGTGCACAAGGGGGCCGCCGTCGTCAAAGCGCTTTACAAGAACGCCACCGTCGTCGAGTGCCGGGGGCTGGGCGAGGGCGATCCCGTGCGCGGCGGGACCGCGCTCGCCTTCATCCGGGAGGCTGCGTCCGCGACGGGCCGGCAGTTCGAGCCGGGCGCCGCGCAGCTGCTCGCGGAGCGGAGCGGCGGCGACATCAGCAAGCTGCGGGCGGACGTCGACCACGTGCTGCTCTTTGCGCAGGGGAAGCGCGCCATCACGAAAGCGGACGTGGAGGCGGTCTCCAGCGACCGCGAGGGGGTCCAGGATCCCTGGGCCATCGTGAACGCCATCGAGCGCGGGCAGGCTGCCGAGGCGCTGCGCCTGCTCGGCGTGGCGCTGGAGGAGGGAGCCGTGCCCGTGATCGTATTGGGGCAGCTGGCGTGGTTCGTCCGGGAGAAACTGCCTCGGGTCCGGCCGCAGACCGCCGCGGCGGCGGTCCAGGCGGCCTTCCGCACCGACCTCGACCTGAAATCCTCCGGCGGGGACCCGCGAATCCTGCTCGAGCGGCTGGTGCTGGAACTGTGCGGAGAGCCGCGCAGACGGCGCTAGGCCGTCTTCGCTGCGCGCTTGGCGAGCCGCGACTTGTAACGGGCGGCCGTGTTGTCGTGGATGATGCCCTTGGCCGCCATCTTGTCGATGAGCGACACGGTCATCGCGAGGTCCTCGGGCTTGCCGGTGGCGTTGCCTTCATTGCCGCCGCGCGCGGTCTTCAACGCGGTGCGCAGCTTGCTGCGCTGCTGCCGGTTCGCCTCGCGGCGCTTGACATTCTGACGGTGCGCCTTCAGCGCAGACTTGTGGTTGGCCACTGAATATTCCCTCTGAACTTGGCGTTACAAACCACCAATTCTAGCCTTTTCCGCGCATCTTTCGCAACAGCCGGCGGTCGCGCTTGTCGGGAGACCCCGAAGGGCTGATAAACGGGCGCGCCAGCCTCGCCATCCGGCGCATTTCCACCTCGTCGGGCGTCGGGGGCGGCGTCAGATCTTCGTAGAGGCGCCGTGCTTCCGCCTTCGGGATGTGGATCTCAGCCAGCCCGGCGATCCGCACGTGCTGCTTCCGCCCCAGGGGGCGGGTAATCACGAGTTCATCGCCAATCCGCACCTCGCGGTGCGGCTTGGCGCTGACGCGGTTGACCTCCACCTTGCCGCCTCTGCACGCACGCTGGGCCTCCGACCGTGTGCGGAAGAGGCATGCGACATCGAGGTACACGTCGAGGCGGACGGACTTGAGGTCGTCGGTCATCGTGACTTCATGACGCCGCAGGGTCGAGGGCGGGGTGCCGAGCGTTCAGCGGCTGGAGGGACGGTCCGAGTAGCGGACGACTTCGCGGCCGTCGATCACTTCGACCGTGCGATAGATCCTGGTGCTGCCCGACCGCGTCGTGACCGCGGTGCGGCCGCGGACCCTCGCGACGTAGTTTCTCGTTTCCCGATACGGCGGCACCGAGCCGTAACGATCCACGGCGGTCGGCCCCGCATTATATGCCGCCAGCGCGAGCTCTTCGTTGTTCCGATACCGATCGATCAGCTGGCGGAGGTACGTCACGCCGCCGCGGATGTTCTGCTCGGGATCGAAGGGGTCGACGACGCCCAGTTCGGAGGCCGTCCGGGGCATGAGCTGCATGAGCCCGAGCGCCCCCTTGGACGAACGTGCGAACGGATTGAACCCGGATTCGGTCTGGATCACGGCCCGGACAAGATCCGCTCGGACGCCCTCACGCGCGGCGTGCTCCCTGATGAGCGGGTCGTACTGCGCGATCTGCCCGACGCGCACGATCGACACGCGGCGCGTGCTCCGGATCATCGCCGACTCGCGGACCCCGTAAGTCCGGGCGACCGCGCCCAGGGGTCGATCGGAGAGCACCAGCCGGCCGTTCTCGTCGCGCCACGAATAGATCTGCGCGCTCGCCGCGGCAGGAAAGCACGCAGCCAGCGCAACGGCCACCAGCGTCAGAACGCTTGCTCGTCTCAAGGTCAACAGGGGGTTTTCAGTTCAGCAGTTTAGCCGTGCCGTCGAGGTTCCCGCAAGGCCGGTACCGGCGGCCGGTGCGCAGCGGCGCGCCAAAACGCGTCCTTTTACGCTAGTATCGGTCTGAACTCATCCGCGCGGGAGTTCCTGTTTCGAACCCGTGATTTCGATTCTGTAATGGGAGCAGCGATGGGGGATTCGGGGATCTTCAAGACCGGGCACCATGTCTGGCAGCGCGCCAACATCATGGCGGCGGCCAGCTACCTGCGCGAGCAGCTCGCGCGAACTCCGGACGATCTTCGCGTGAAGTCGCTGTACGAGGGGCTGCTGGAAGTGCTCGACCCCTCGCGCCGAGCCGTGCGGGTTCAGCGCGAGCTGGCGGCGGCGTCCGCTGCCGCGACGACCATGCGAGTTGAACGGCGCTCGCGGGAACGGCGCAGTAGCCAGCGGAGAAAGGCGCTGCTCGGTGCGCCCGCGGCGGGCGAGCGGCGCCCGGGGAGCGAGCGCCGCAGCGGCCGGGATCGCCGCGGGCCGCGGCGTTAAGCGCCGCTGATCTCCACAGGTGTTGCTTCAGGCTGGGAGCGCGAGGATGAGCAAGCCGCTCCCGTCGGACGAGATTCCCGTTCGAGCGTGGTTGTTCAGATGTTCGGCGCGGCATCTACTCCAGGCTGTATCAGCTGCAGTACAAGGACCAAGAGATTAGGGAACTCATCGATCGGGGGCCTGCAGCCAGGAGCCTTGAGTTCAGGCCGCAGGCTGACATCAGGGGTACGCCGTATGACTCCGAACCGCACCGCGCGTTCAATTGCCCATGGTGTCAGCCCGAAGTCTTATCGGATAGAAACGCCGGTCGAGCCTACTCAGCAGGAGGATTCCCACGTACGTGTCTTCAAGGCCGCGCGCACCGGATTCCTTCTTGGACAACCGCCTACGGAGAACAACGAGCGATTCTCTGGCGAGCTCCGGAGAAGTAAGGACAACACGACCGTCCGGGTGTTTCGTGAGCAGCGTACGAAGGTTATGGCCGACTGCCCTGCGGCCGGATTCCTGGGAGTGGTGCAGCACAACCACAATGACCGGCGCGACGCGCCACTCCTTAGCCAGCGGCGGCTTGAGACGGAAGGACTTGACCTCCAGTGCAGCTGGTAGCGGGAGATCTCCGGAAACGTGGAAGATCAGATGGGAGGTCGTACCAGCCGTCTCCAGATGCGGTCCTCGTGCGGTAATGCTTACGAACTCACTGAGGGCG
>JACPDI010000006.1:0-24891 GCA_016184105.1 Acidobacteriota bacterium | reverse complement strand
CGTCCTCGGTCTCGACTTCGATTGTGCCGCCTGCGGGGATCTGGGAAGGCGCGACGCGCGCTGTGCCACAAAGAAAGAGGAGAAACATCGTTTGAATCGCCGTGGCGAACGCTTTCGGTAACACCACTGCCTCCTCGTGCTTCACATGGCCAACGAGCTCCAGGCGAGTCTTCGAACATGCCCAGCCGACGTCACCCCGGCACGGACAAACTCACACGCTCGCCAATCGCAGCCTTCTGAGGATCCGGGACCTCTGGGGGGCGTTGACAGCCGAGCGGTGCCTAGATTTCAGATCGCGGTGTCCTCGCAAATACCTCCCGGCTCTTGAACTCAGTTGTGCCGGTATGGATGGTCCTTTCGATGGTCAGGCCTTCTCGGTTCGCGGTGAGCTCGAAGACCTCTTTTACTGCTGCCGTACCCCCGTCCCTCAACGTCCGCGAGCCTTCAACGACGAAGCAAGCACCCTCCCAGCGGGCTCGGGTCGTTTGAAGCAAACCGGCTGCGGCCTCGCTGGTGCTCGGCCTGCCGTCCAGGAAGATCGTCGACGTGAGCCGTTGATCGCCGACCCGCCTTTCGACAACTAGCTGCTCTGCCGTCTGCGTGATCACCAGAACCACATCCGCACTCGCTGTCGACGGCTCGCTGATACTCCTCTGAAGCTTCCATGTCCCAGACAGATCCACACCGGCCTGCGCGGCAAGCGTGGCCGCCAGGAAGAAGCACAGAACGGCGATTAGACCGTTTGTTCTCATGATCCCTCCTGTATCTCCTCCAGAGGGCCAGCCGTCCCTCATTCGTTACCGGTGCGTCGGCGATGCGCTAGGCGCCGAGCATCTCGGCGACCACCTCGCGGCTCTTCGAGAGCAGCTCGTCGATGCGCGAGGCATCCTTCCCGCCGGCCTCCGCGAAGTCCGGCCGGCCGCCGCCGCCGCCGCCGACGATCGGCGCCACCCGCTTGACGATGGTGCCTGCGTGGACGCGGCCGGCAAGGTCCTTGGTCACCGAGACGATGAGCGAGACGCGTCCGTCGTGCTCGGAGACGAGCACCACCACGCCGCTCTTGAGGCGGTCCCGCAGCGAATCGCTCAGCCCGCGCAGCGCGCTCTTCTCCAGGCCCGGAACGCTGCGGGCCACCATTTTCACGCCGCCGACCTCCACCGGGTCGTCCTGCGCGCCGCCCGCCGCCACCCCGCCCCCCATGGCGACTTTCAGCCTGAGCTGCTCGTTCTCGCGCGACAGGCGCTTCACGTCCGCCTGCAGGCGGCGGACGGCATCCGGCGCCTGGCCGGCGGTCGTGGAAAGCGCCGAGAGCATCTGCTCGAGCGCGGCGCGCTGCTGCTGCACGTGTGCCAGCGCGCCGGCGCCCGTGACCGCCTCGATCCGGCGCACGCCCGAAGCCACGCCCTCTTCCGACGTGATGGAAAAGAACCCGATGTCCCCCGTGGCCCGGCAATGCGTACCGCCGCACAGCTCCATGCTGAAGCCGGGGACCGTGACCACGCGGACCTTGTCGCCGTACTTTTCGCCGAAGAGCGCCATCGCGCCGGCCGCGACGGCCTCTTCCGTCGAGCGCACCTCGGTCTGCACGGGCGTGTTGCGATAGATCTGCGCGTTGACGATCCGCTCGATCTCGTCGAGCTGCGCGCGCGGGATCGCCGCGAAGTGCACGAAGTCGAAGCGCAGCCGGTCTGGCGCGACGAGCGATCCGGCCTGTTTCACGTGGCCTCCCAGCACCTGCCGGAGCGCGGCGTGGAGCAGGTGGGTGGCGGTATGGTTGCGCCGGGTGGCGTCGCGCACCTGGTCGACGACCTCGGCGGTCACGAGGTCCCGCTCCTCGAACCCGCCGCCGGTCACACGCACGTGATGCGCGCGAGGGCCGTTCGGGATGAGGCGGGCCATGCCCTCGACGGACGCCTGTGCCGTGCCCGCCTCTGAAAAGATTCGGCCGGAGTCCGACACCTGTCCGCCTGCTTCCATGTAGAACGGCGTCTTCTGCAGCACGATCCACCCGTGCTCCCCTTCCCGGAGGGCGGTCGCCTGCCGGCGCTCGTGGTCGAAGATCGCGAGCACGGGCACGCCGGTGACCCGCGTCGCGGTGTAGCCCTCGAACGCGTCGCCGGCGGCGGCGAGGGCGTGACGCGCCGCATCGCTCGCGAAGGTGAACGCCGCCGTCTTCTTCGCCTCGAAGGTGCTGCCGGCGCGCGCCTTCTCGCGCTGTCCTTCCATCGCGCGCTCGTATCCTTCGCGATCGATCGCGATGCCGCGCTGGCCGGCGAGGTCCTCGATGAAGTCGAGCGGCATGCCGAGCGAGTCGTACAGGCGGAAGATGTCCTCGCCGGGCAGCACGCGCCGCCCCGCCGCCGCTCGGTCGAGCGCCTCCTCGAGCCGAGGAAGGCCGGCGGCGAGCACGGCGTCGAAGCGGTCCTCTTCGCTGTGGATGACCTGCACGATTGCGTCGCGGCTGCTGCGCAGCTCCGGGTACTGATCCCCCATCTCGCGCACGAGCGTGTCCACGAGCGTGAAGAGGAACGGGTCGCGGCGCCCCAGCTTGTGCCCGTGGCGCATCGCGCGGCGCATGATCTTGCGCAGCACGTAGCCGCGCCACTCGTTCGACGGGACCACGCCGTCGGCGATGAGGAAGGTCATCGCGCGGATATGATCGGCAACCACGCGCATCGAGACGTCCGCCGGGTCGTCGGCCGTCGCGCGATACCGGTGTCCCGTGCGCTCGCCGATGTCCGCGAGGATCGGCGTGAACAGGTCCGTGTCGTAGTTCGACAGCCTCCCCTGGATGACGGCGGCGATGCGCTCGAGGCCCATGCCGGTATCGATCGACGGCGCGGGCAGCGGGTTGAGCGTGCCGTCCGCCTGCCGGTCGAACTCCATGAACACGTTGTTCCAGACCTCGACGAACCGATCGCAGTCGCAGTTGACGCCGGCGCACGTGGCGTGGGGGCAGGGGATGTGCGCGCCCCGGAAGTAGTGAATCTCCGAGCAGCGCCCGCACGGCCCGGTCTCGCCCATCTGCCAGAAATTCTCCGAGGCGCCGAGCTCCTCGATCCGGTCCGCCGGCACGAACGTCTTCCAGATGTCGAACGCCTCGACATCGCGGGGGACCTTCGCCTCGCCCCGGAAGATCGTCGGGTAGAGCCGGTCGGGCGGCAGCTTCCAGACCTCGGTCAGCAGCTCCCATGCGAATGGGATCGCCTGCTCCTTGAAGTAGTCGCCGAACGAGAAGTTGCCGAGCATCTCGAAGAACGTGTGATGCCGCAGCGACGGGCCGACGTTATCCAGGTCGTTGTGCTTGCCGCTCACCCGCATGCACTTCTGGGAGGTCGTCGCGCGCGAGTAGCCGCGCCGCTCCTTGCCGAGGAACACGTCCTTGAACTGGTTCATGCCGGCGTTGGTGAACAGCAGGGACGGATCGTCGGCCGGCACGAGCGACGAGGAGGCCACGGGGCGATGCCCGTGGCGCTCGAAATACTTCAGGAAGCCGGTGCGGATGTCGCGGGAGAGCATCTGAGTATTGTACAGGCACGAGGCACGAGGCACGAGGCACGAGGCTGCGGGAAAGTCTTCTCGTGCCTTGTGCCTGATGACTCGTGCCTAGTCCACGTCCGCCTTTATGTGCTTCTTCAGCAGGCCGACGACCTTGTCGGTGGGATACCCAAGCCGCACCAGGTACGCGTACAGCCGGCGGAACTGCGCCTGGTCGCGGATGCGGCCGGAGCGCACGCGTTTTCGCAGCGCGCGCTCGAGGAGCTCGGGCTCGGACAGCTCGGCAAAGACCTCGTCGAGCGCGGCGCGCGCGGTGTCCGGGTCCACGCCGCGCGCCTGCAGCTCGCGCTCGATGCGCAGGCGGCCGCGCGCCTTGACGAGCGCGTGGGTGCGGGCGATGGCCACTGCCGCACGGCGATCGTCCAGCGTGCGGTCGGCGAGCAGGCGGCCAATGACGGTGTCGACGTCCGGCTCGGAGCAGCCGCGGTCGAGCAGTCGCGTTCGAAGTTCCGCGGTGGTGAGCTCGCGGCGGGACAGGAGACGAAGGGCTGTCGTGTACGCGTCCAACGGGCGGACTATCCCCCGAAGCGGATGATGTCCGGGGCGCCTCCGGCGCGCCTGGCGGCGTGCTCCATCTCCTGGCGTGCCATCTCGGTGGTGCTCGAAATGCCCTGGACGCGCAGCTTGAACTCGTCGACGTTGGACGCCCACCGCATCGCTTCCTCGAGGGTCACGAGGCCGTGTTCGTAGAGCGTGAAGATCGACTGGTCGAACGTCTGCATCCCGTACTGGGACGTGCCCGACGCGATCGCGCCGGGGATCAGGTTCGTCTTGTCCTTGTCGATGATGCAGTCGCGGATGAACGGCGTGCCGACGAGCACTTCGACGGCCGGCACGCGTCCCCGTCCGTCGGCGCGGGGGATGAGCCGCTGCGAGATCGCGGCCCGGAGGACGCTGGCGAGCTGGAGCCGGACCTGCCGCTGCTGGTGCGGCGGGAACACGGCGATGATCCGGTTGATCGTCTCGGTCGCGTCCAGCGTGTGCAGCGTCGAGAACACCAGGTGGCCGGTCTCGGCCGCCGCCAGCGCCGTCTCGATCGTCTCGAAGTCCCGCATCTCGCCGACGAGGATCACGTCCGGGTCCTGCCGCAGCGCCGATCGCAGCGCGTGCGCGAACGACGGCGTGTCGACGAGCACCTCGCGCTGGTTGATCATCGACAGGTTGTCGCGGTGGAGGTACTCGATCGGGTCCTCGACCGTCATGATGTGGCAGGCGGTCGTCGCGTTGATGTGCTCGATCATCGCGGCGAGCGTCGTGCTCTTGCCGCTGCCCGGCGTGCCGGTCACGAGCACGAGCCCGCGTTCCTCGTCGGCGATGCGCTTGAGGACCTGCGGCAGGTTCAGGTCGTCGATCGCCGGCACGCGCGTGGGGATCACGCGCATGACGATGCCGATGCTGCCGCGCTGCTGGAAGATGTTGACGCGGAACCGGCCGAGCCCGGCCTGGCTGTGCGCGAGGTCCACCTCGCGCGTCCTGTCGAACTTCTCCCGCTGATCCGGCGAGAGCATCGACGCCGCCATGGCGGCCGTGTCGGCGGTCTCGATCCGCGCCGCCGTGGTGATGGGCACGAGCGTCCCGCCGACGCGCATCATCGGGTAGCTGCCGACCTTCATGTGAAGGTCCGAGGCGCCCGCGGTCACCGCGGCGACGAGCAGGTCGGAGAGGACCATCAGCGTCCCTTCGTTGCGGCGCGCCCGCCCACGGGCTCGCGGCCGCCAGCCCGATCCGGGTCGACGAAGGTGAGCCAGCCGTGCGTGTCCGGCACATCGCCATTGACGATGTCGAAGAACGTGCGCTGGATGGCCTCCGTCACAGGCCCGCGGCGCCCGCTGCCCACCGCGATCTTGTCCACCGAGCGGATGGGCGTGATCTCCACCGCCGTGCCCGCGAAGAACGCCTCGTCGGCGATGTAGACCATCTCCCGGGGCAGCATCTCCTCGCGCACCTTGAACCCGAGCTCCTTGGCGATGGTGATCACCGAATCGCGCGTGATGCCCGGGAGGATCGAGGCGGTCACCGGCGGCGTGTAGACGACGTTGTCGCGCACCAGGAAGAGGTTCTCGCCGGATCCCTCGCTCAGGTAGCCGAACGTGTCGAGCGCGATCGCCTCGACGTAGCCCTCGCTGAGCGCCTCCATCCGGATCAGGCCGGAGTTCGCGTAGTTGGCGGCCGACTTCGCGAGCGAAGGGAACGTATTGGGCGCAGTCCGCGACCAGGAGCTGACGCGCACGTCCACGCCTTTCTCGAGCGCTTCGTTCCCGAGGTAGGTCCCCCATTCCCAGAGGATGATCGCGGCGTCCACCGGGCAGGGCAGCGGGTTGACGCCGAGCGAATTGTAGCCGCGGTAGACGATCGGCCGGATGTAGCACGCCCTCATCTGGTTCGCGCGGATGGTCTCGAGCACCGCGTCCTGGAATTTCGACAGCTCCAGCGGGTACTCCATGCGGTAGATCTTGGCCGAGTTGTAGAGGCGCTTGAGATGGGCATCCAGCCGGAAGCACGCGGAGCCCTTGGGCGTGTCGTAACACCGTGCGCCTTCGAACACGCCGCTGCCGTAGTGGATGACGTGCGACGCGACATGGATGGTCGCGTCGGCCCAGTCGACCAGCTCGCCATTCATCCAGATCTTGCCGGTGCCGGAAAACGCCATCAGGGCTCCTTCGCGCGCTCCAGGCGCAGACGTTTCGAGTTTACCTTACTGGGACTCCCCGCAAAAGGGACACCGATCGGTGCGCGCGTGCAGCGGTTTCCGGCAGTTCCAGCAAAACCGGCCCTGCGCCGCCTCGCGCGCCCGGACGCGCGCGTGGATGCTCTGCGCGTCCTCGCTGAATCCGCGCGGTGCCGCGTCGCCGCGCGCGCCGGCGCCCGCCGCCCGCCGCGCCGCGCCGGGCCGCGTCGCGAGCAGATCCTCCAGCACCTCGCCGGCGCGCTGGTAGCGCGCGGTCACGTCGGGCGCGAGCGTGCGCAGCACGATGTCGCTCACCGATTTCGGGATCGAGGGATTCTTCAGCCGCGGCGACGACACCAGCTCGCCCGACATCAGCCGCGCGATGTCCGCAGGCGCGGGCGTGTCGTACGGCAGCACGCCGGTCAACATCTGATAGAGCGTCACCCCGAAGGAGTAGATGTCGGAGGCGAACACCGCCTTGCCCTGGAACTGTTCGGGGGCCATGTAGGGCGGGCTGCCGATCACCGTCGTGCCGTGCGCGGCAATTTCAAGAAAGCGGGAGGTGCCGAAGTCCGCCACCTTGACGATGCCCGCGTCGGACACGAGCACGTTGGCGGGGCGCAGGTCGCGGTGGATCACGCCCTGGCGGTGCGCATGATCCAGCGCGTTGCAGACCTGGCACGCGTAGTCGAGCGCGAGCGGCAGCTCCATCGCGCCGGCGCGCCCGAGGATGGTCTCGAGCGTCTCGCCCGGCACGTACTCCATCACGATGAAGAAGACGTTGTCCTGCTTTTCCGCCGTCGTGATGGACACGATGTTCGGGTGATTCAGGCTCGCGAGCAGCCGCGGCTCCTTCAGCAGCTCGCCGAAATCCAGGTTCTGGCGATGCGGGACCTTGACCGCGACCTTCTTGTCAATCCAGGTGTCTTCGGCGAGGTAAACGGTGCCGAACCCGCCGCTGCCTATCGGGGAAACGATGCGGTACTTGCCGAGGGTCTGACCGCGAAAGAGCATTCGTATGAAGTACTGTGCAGTATACCCGAGTCGTCCTACCATGAACGCGTGCTGCCACGCTTTTTTGCGCCGGGCGCCGCGGGCGCCGAACCTGTGCTCGCGCTGCCCGACGGCGAAGCCCGCCACGCGACCCGCGTGATGCGTCTCGGGGCCGGGGACGAGATCGCCGTGTTCGACGGCCGCGGGGGCGAGTGGCGCGCACGGATCGCTCGCGCCACGAAATCGGAGGTCCGCGTCGAGCGAATCGGGCGGCTGACGCCCGCGCGCGAGCCGCGCGTGGCGGTGACGCTCCTCCAGGCGGTGCTCAAAGGGGACCACATGGACGCGGTGGTGCGCGACGCGTCCATGCTCGGCGCCTCCGCCATCGTCCCCGTGATCACGGCGCATACGATCCCGCACGCCAGCGCGGCGTCCGCCGCGC
Source organism: Acidobacteriota bacterium (assembly GCA_016184105.1). Taxonomy (NCBI): domain Bacteria; kingdom Pseudomonadati; phylum Acidobacteriota; species Acidobacteriota bacterium. The sequence goes on along the minus strand of JACPDI010000006.1, from coordinate 17,230 downwards.
GCGCGCGCGACCGCTGGCAGCGCGTGGCGCTCGCCTCGGTGAAGCAATGCCGCCGGGCGTGGCTGCCACCGGTGGCTGCGCCGGTGTCACTCCACGAGGCGATCGGCGCGGTGGCGCCGCGCGAGAACCAATTGATCGCGGTGCTGGCCGAACCGGCGGCCGGGATGCGCGGGCTCTCGCCTGCAGACGCGGTGGGCGTCGAGAGCGCGGTCCTGGTCGTGGGACCTGAAGGGGGATGGTCGGCGACGGAGCTGTCGGAGCTGGCGGCGCGCGGGGCCGCCGCCATGACGCTTGGCGCGCTGACGCTGCGCGCCGATGCGGCGGCGCTCGTGGCGATCAGCATGCTTCGCGCCGCGTGGAAGGATTTCTAGGAGCCTCGAGGGACGTTACGGAATCGTGCAGACGAGCGACGACCATCCATCCTGGTCGCGGCGATCGATGGACGCCGCGAACCTCGCGAACGCCGCGCGCACGCCGCCGGCTTCCTCGGTCAGTAATCCGCTGAGAATCAGGGTGCCGCCGCGCGCGACGGCCGCAAGATCGGAGGCGGTGCGCCGCAGCATCGCGCCGGTGAGATTCGCCAGCACGACGTCGGCCGCCGGAAGCCGTTCGGTTTGCAGATCGACCGCGCGGAGATCCACGTCCACGCCGTTGCGGGACACGTTATCGCGGGCGGCGGCAAGCGCATCAGGGTCGTTGTCGACCGCGACGACGTGCGCGGCGCCGCGTTTCGCGGCAGCGATCGCCAGCACGCCGGAGCCGGTGCCCACGTCGAGCACACGCCTCCCGCGTAGATCGATCTCCTGCAGCGCCAGCAGGCACAACCTCGTCGTCGCATGGTGCGCGGTGCCGAACCCCATCGACGGCTCGATCACAATGAGGGTCTTCCTGGCCTCTGGTACCCGGCCTCTGGCCTCCTGCCTTCGCGCCACGCGCTTCGGCGCGGCTTCGCCTGGCACGTCCCATGGAGGCGCCACGACAATATCGCCGACCACAACCGCGCGCAGGGTCTCCTGCGTCCTTCGCGCCCAGTCCTCCGTGTCGATCTCGATCGGCCGCGCGTCTCCGAACGTCGCGAGCGCGGTCATCGCGCGGTCGCGCTCGTCTGCGGTCCGAAAGAAGACGCGCCACTCGTCGTCGCCGACTTCGTGAATGGCGGCGGTGTCGAACTCGAGCAGGGCGGCCGACGCGAGGTCGCGATTGGCCGAAGTTCGCTCCGGTGAGAAGCGCACGATCAACGCCGGCGTTTTCACTGAACCCTGAACCCTTTACCCGAAGATGTCCTTCACCTTCTCGAAGAACGGCTTCTCGTCACCCTCGCGGGCGACCGTGGGGTCGATCTTCTGGGGTTCCAGCGTGTTCGCCAGCTGCTCGACGAGCTTCTTCTGTTCCTTGGTGAGCTTGTTCGGGACGACGGCGCGCACGAGGACGTACAAGTCGCCTTTGCCGCGACCGGAGACGTTCGGCATGCCTTTGCCGCGCAGCTTGAAGCGCGCGCCGGTCTGCGTGCCCGCCGGAATCGTGAGCAGGTGCGGCTGGTCGAGCGTCGGCACTTCGATCTCTCCACCGAGCGCGAGGGTGGGGAAGTTGACGGGCGCTTCGCAGTACAGGTCGTCCTCTTCGCGATGGAAGAACGGGTGATCCTGCACGTGGACGACCACGTAGAGATCGCCCGGGGGCCCGCCCGCGGTGCCGTGTTCTCCCTCACCGTACAGCCGGAGGCGCTGGCCGGTCGCGATCCCGGCCGGGATCTTCACCGTGATGCGGCGGTCGTTCGACACCCGGCCGGCGCCGCGGCAGGTCGTGCACGGCCTGGCAATCACGCGGCCGGTGCCGTGGCAGACGTGGCACGGGCGCGCGATGGTCAGGAAGCCCTGCTGAAACCGGAGCTGCCCGCGTCCTTTGCACTGCGAGCACACCTCGGGGGCGCTGCCGGGCGCGGCGCCGGAGCCGTGGCAGGTCTCGCAGGTTTCCTCGCGGGGAATCTGGATCGTCGTTTCGCTGCCGCGCGCGGATTCCTCGAACGAGATCTCGAGGTCGTAGCGCAGGTCCGATCCGCGCTGCGCGCCGCCGCGGCGGCGGGCGCCGCCGAACATCTCGCCGAAGCCGAAGATGTCGCCGAGATTGCCGAAGATGTCGTTGAAGTCCGCGAAGATGGTGGGGTCGAACCCGCCGGCCCCCGCGCCCGCGCCCACGCCCGCGTGCCCGTAGCGGTCGTACGCGGCGCGCTTCTGCGCGTCGGCCAGGACGGCATACGCCTCGGCCGCTTCCTTGAAGCGCTCCTCAGCCCGCTTGTCCCCCGCGTTGCGATCGGGATGGTACTTGAGCGCGAGCTTCCGGTACGCGCTCTTGATCTCCTGGTCCGTGGCCGTGCGCGGGACGGCCAGGACCTCGTAGTAATCACGCTTGGACATGTCGGATCTATTCGCCGGCGGCGACCTTCACCATGGACGGGCGGAGCAGCCGGCTGCCGAGCATGTATCCGCGGCGGTACTCCTCGATGATCTCCCCCTCGCGGCGTCCGGGAGCGGGCTCGTGCGCGACCGCCTGGTGGCGATGGGGATCGAAATCCGTTCCCAGCGCCTCGATCGGCGCGACGCCGCGCTGCCGCAGCAGTTCGAGGACCTGGCGGTGGATCAGTTCCACCCCCCGCCGGTAGCTTTCAGCGCCGGCGGCGTCGGCGGGAGCCGAGAGCGCGCGCTCCAGGTCGTCGACGACCGGCAGCAGGTCGCGCAGCAGGTCCGCGGCGGCGCTCTCTCCCTGTTCGAGGCGCTCGCGTTCGACGCGCTTCCGGTAATTGTCGAAGTCAGCGCGCGTGCGCAGCAGCAGGTCGTAGAACTCGTCGCGCTCCTTCTGCAGCTGCGCGGCGGCCGCCTCGGGTTGCGCCGTCGCGGCGGCGCCCGGTTCGGTCTGGGGTGCGAGATCTTCAGGCATCTTCGTTCTTCACGCTAATCGCGCGCGCGACCGCGTCCACGAGGCTGATGGCGCGCGCGTAGCGCATGCGCGTGGGCCCGATGACGCCGACCGCTCCGGTGCGGCCTCCCTGGTCGTAGGTCGAGGCCACCACGCTGAACGGTTCCAGTTCGGGCGTGCCATGCTCGGTGCCGATGACGATGGTGAGTCCGGGCACGTCGAGATATCCGCTCAGCAACCGGATGAGGCGGTGCTTCTCCTCGATCATGCGAAACAGCGTCCGCAGCGTCCCGAGCGCGCGCGCCTCTTCCTCGCGCGCCTTCGACGCTTCCGCCGCGAGTTCGTCGACCAGCATCGACGCGCCCTGCACGACCAGCGAGCTTTCCGGCACGATCGCCTGGAGGCCGGACTGCGCGAGCTGCAGCGCGCGCGCCATCAGCGCGTCGTACAGGCTCCGCTCCTCCCGGATCCGCGCCAGGATCGCGTCGCGCACCTCTGCCAGCATCAGGCCGGTGAATTCCGCGTTGAGATAGTTGGCGGACTGCTGCAGCTCGACCGCCGTGTACGTCTCGTGCAGGTCAACCACCTTGTGCGTGATCCGTCCGCCTCCGGTGACGACGACGACCAGCACGCGTGACGCCTCGAGCGGCACGAACTCGATGTGCTTCAGGGTGGCGGTTTCCGGAGCGGGGCCGAGCACGAAGCCGATGTGATGCGACACGCGGGACAGCTCGTTCGAGACTTCCGACATCGCCTCGTCCAGCGTGCCGGCACGCTTGATCCGCTCCTCCACGTCCGGCACGGTCTTCGCCGGCCTGCGCGTGCTGAGCAACTGATCGACGTGCACGCGGTAGCCGCGGTCGGTCGGGACGCGCCCGGCCGAGGTGTGCGGCTGGCGCACGTACCCGGCCTCCTCGAGTCGCGAGAGGATGTTCCGCACGGTGGCCGACGAGACGCCGGAGCGGCCGCGGGTGGCGAGCCACAGCGAGGAAACCGCCTCGCCCGTGTCGATATAACACCGGACGAGCGTTTCGAGCACGCGGCGGTCGCGGTCGTGAAGCTCCATTAGCACTCTGAGTTGTCGACTGCTAAGAGGAATTATACAACAGCCGCGCGCGCCAGCAGTTGCGCCGCCTGGGCCCGCGCCTCCGCGCTGACCTCCGCCGCATCCTCCCTGACGAGGTGCCCCTCGCGGACCAGCTCGTGCCCCTCCACGAAGGTGGCCCAGACGTCGGTGCCGCGGGCGGAATAGACGAGGGTGGAATAGGGATCGATGCCGGGAAGCAGGTGCGGCTGATCGCGGTCGACGAGGATGAGGTCCGCGCGCTTGCCGGTTTCCACCGAGCCGATCTCCTGCTCGAGGCCGAGGGCGTGCGCCCCCTCGCGGGTGGCCATCCAGAGCACGTCGCGGGCGGGAAGCGCCCCGGGTGCGCGGCGCATCGCCTGGAGGGTGGCGGCGAGCCGCATCTCGTCGAACATGTCGAGCCGGTTGTTGCAGGCCGCGCCGTCCGCGCCGAGCGACACGCTGATCCCGCGCGCCCGCATCTCCGGGACCGGCGCGATGCCGGATCCGAGCTTGAGATTCGAGCCCGGGCAGTGCAGCACGCTCACGCGGCGCTCCTGGAGGATCTGCTGCGCGCGGTCGTCCACCCAGATGCAGTGCGCGGCGCAGAGCCGCTCGGTGGCCAGTCCCGTGGCCGCCAGGTACTCGATGTTGTCCATGCCCGAGAGCCCGCGCACGACCGTGACCTCGTCGCGCGACTCGGACGCGTGGGTGTGGACGATCGCGCCGGTCTCCTTCGACAGCTCGCCGACCGACTCGAGCAGATCGCGCGTGCACGACACGGCGAAGCGGGGCGCGAAGGCGGCGCGCAGGCGCCCGTGGGCGGCGCCGTGCCACCGGCGGCGCAGCGCTTCGCTCTCGCGAATCGATTCGCGGGTGCGCTCGCGCAGCCGGGCTGGCACGTCGGCGTCCGCATCCATCATGCACTTGCCGACCGTGGCGCGCAGGCCGGTCTTCTCGAGCGCGTCAAACACCACGTCGGTATCGTGGACCGTCTCCATCGTGAGCACCGAGGTCGTGCCGGTGCGCAACAGCTCCGCCGCGGCGAGCCGCGTGGCGGCGCGCAGGCTGGCCTCGTTGTGCGCCGCTTCCATCGGCCAGACGCGGCGCCGCAGCCAGTCGAGGAGCGGCATGTCGTCGGCGTAGCCCCGGAACAGCGTCTGGCACAGGTGGACGTGCGTCTGGACGAATCCGGGAAGCAGGTAGCGGCCGCCGGCGTCGAGCGTGGCGTCCGCCTGCTCGCGCGCCGCGCCGGGCCCGACCGCCGCGATGCGCCCGTCGCGGATGAGCACGCTTCCCTCGAGCACGTCGAGGCGATCGTTCATCGTGACGATGAGCGCGTTGGCGATCAGGAGCGAAAGGGGGACAGTCACACTTTCCCGGCGACCGGGGGGGACGTGTGACTGTCCCCCTTTTGCCTGGGCGGGTAGCGCAGGGGCTTGCTCGCCGCCTCGCGGTCCCGGCCGTGGCGCACGGCCACCATCTCCGCGATGATGCTGACGGCGATCTCGGCGGGCGTGACGGCCCCCAGATCCAGCCCGATGGGCGCGTGGACGCGCCGGAGGACGTCTGCCGGGATCCCTTCCTGCACGAGCGCGTCGTAGACGCGCGTCACCTTCGCGCGGCTCCCGATCATGCCGAGGTACTGCAGCGGCCGGTTCGCCAGCGCCCGCAACGCGGACAGATCGTGCTGATGCCCGCGCGTGACGATCGTGACGAACGCATCGGCGGGAAGTTCCGCCGTCGCGAGCCAGGCCGGGATGTCGTCGACGGCGATCTCGGCGCCGGGGAAGCGCTCCGCGTTGGCGAACTTCTCCCGATCGTCGACGACGTGGATACGGAAACCGATCTCCTGCGCCAGGCGGCCGAGGTGCCAGCCGACGTGGCCGGCGCCGATGATGTACAGGCGCGGGGCGGCGGTGAGCGGCTCGATGTAGACCTCCATCTGGCCGCCGCACACCAGCCCGTTCTCCTGGGCGAAGTCGTCGTTCAGCTCGTAACGGAGGAGCGACGGCGTGCCGCTGGCAATCGCGTCGCGCGCCTTCCAGAAGGCGTCGTGCTCGTAGCAGCCGCCGCCGATCGTCCCGACGGTACGGCCGTCGGCGTAGACGAGCATCTTCGCGCCGACGCGCTGCGGCGTCGAGCCCTGCGCGCGGACGATGGTCACGAGCGCCACGGTTTCACCGCGCGCCAGCGCCTCGTTTGCCGCCGCGAAGACCTCTTCGTTCACATCAATATCTCGATTTTCGCCTTCGCCTTGAGCTGCTCCACCAGCGCGTTGGTCTTTTCCTGCTGGCGCTGCTGCTTCAGGAAGCCGGCGATCTGTTCCTTCACTTCCGCGAAGGGGACCGTGCGCTCGGCGCGCCGCTCGGTCACCTTGATGATGTGATACCCGAACTGCGATTCGACGATCTCGCTGGTCTCGCCCGGCTTCATCGCGAAGGCGGTCTTCTCGAACTCGGGCACCATCTGGCCGCGGCCGAAGAAGTTCAGGTCGCCCCCCGCCTGGGCGGAGCCGTCCTCGGAGTGCTTGCGGGCGAGCTCGGCGAAGTCGCCGCTCCCCTTGACCTGCCTCAGCACCGGCTCGAGCGCGGCGCGCGCCTTCTGCTTCGCCGGGGCGTCGGCGCCGGGCGCCACGCGCTTGAAGATGTGGCTCGCGCGGACCTGCTCCGGCTGTTTGAACTGGTCCGGGTTCCTGTCGTAGAACTCCTTCGCGTCCGTTTCGCCGACCAGCGTGGCCGTGGATGCCTCGGCCTGCATCAGCTTGCCGACCGTCAGGTCCGCCCGCGTGTTCTGCTCGAACAGCTTCGCGTCGATGCCGCGCTCCGTGAGCGCTGCCGCGAACGCCTGCTCATTCGGGAACTGCTGCCGCACCTCGGCCATGCGCGCCTGGACCTCCTGGTCGGTCGCGCCCATGCTGCGCCGCGTCGCTTCCTGGGACAGTACGTGGTAGGTCACCAGGTTGTCGAGCACGCCGCGCAGAATCTCGTCGCGCCGTTCGGCGGGCACCGGCCCTCCGGCGCGGGCCTCGAGCATCTTCACGGCACGCTCGAATTCGGCGCGGCCGATCGCCTCGCCGTTGACGCGCGCGACCACGCCGGGAATCTGCTGCGGCACCGGCTTGGGCGGCGGCGGCGGGGCAGGTGTGGCCGCGGGCTGCACCGCGCCCTGGGTGGCCGATGCCGGCGTGGCGGCTTTTTTCGCGTCGGCCCCCTTGCAGCCGGCGAACACAACAAGACTCAGGACAGCAGTAGAGAAGACCAGGCTTTTCAATGTGGAACTCACGGGAAAAAGGGGTCAGGCCCCGCTTTTACGGTCGTACCTGTCAATTATAGAACGTGTGCAGGACGCAGGTCTCCGTGGGTTCCTCGCCGGCGAGAAACGCTTCGCGGAAAATCCGCGGGCAGCCGGGCGCGGCCAGCCTGCCCGTGTCGCGATCGATGTCCACGTAGACAATGCCGTCGGGCGCGTCGAAGACGCCGCTGCGGCGTCCTCCCACGGCGCGCTTCATGAACGCGGTCCAGATGGGGAGCGCCGCCTGCGTCCCGCTCAGCCCGACCGGCTGGTTATCGTCGAGCCCGACCCAGACGACCGTGAGCAGTTCCGGCGTGAACCCGACAAACCACGCGTCGCGGAGGTCGTTGGTCGTGCCGGACTTGCCCGCGGCGTCGGCCGCGAAGCCTGCCGCGCGCGCGCCGGCGCCCGTGCCCTCGTTGAGCACGCTGCGCATCATGTTGAGCACCAGGAACGTGGTGTCCTCGCGCGCCGCGCGCTTCATGCCGGGAATCGGCGGCGCCAGCGAGCGCCCTTCCTGGTCGAGCCGCGCGATCGCATGGAGGGGGCGCACCGCCCCGCCGTTCGGGAAGAGCGTGAAGGCGGTGGCGATCTCGACCGGGCTCGCCTCGAACACCCCGAGCGCGATGGACGGATACGGGCGCGCGGGGGATCCCTGGCCGATGCGCCGCCAGAGCGCCGCCACCCGGTCGAAGCCGGCCGCCTCGGCCACCTTCACGGCCGCGATGTTGCGCGACAGCGCCAGCGCGCGGCGGAACGTGATCGCGCCGTCGTACTCGCCGTCGTAGTTCCTCGGCTGATACACCTGCTCGTCGTGGGTGAACTCGGTCGGCTCGTCGGCCACGACCGAGGCGGGCGTCAGGTCGGTGCGTCCTTCTTCGGCCGCACGCTCGAAGGCTGCGAGGTACACGAACGGCTTGAAGACCGATCCCGGCTGCCGGCGCGCGCTGACGGCGCGGTTGTACTGCGACTGGTTGTACGAGCGGCCGCCCACCATCGCGAGGATCTCGCCGCTGCGGGGATCGACGGCGACGAGCGCGGCCTGGGCCGGGCCGCGCTTGCGGCGCGCGAGGAGTTGATCCACCTGCGCGAGCCCGGCGCGCACGGCGTCCTGCGCGATGCGCTGCAGGCTCAGGTCGAGCGTGGTGTACACGTCGAGCCGTTTCGCCGACGCGGTCAGATCGGCGTAGCGTTCCTGCAGCTCCTGCCCGATGAAGTCGATGAAGTACGGCGCCTCGGTGTCGAGCGCGCGCGGCGCGATGACGACCGGCTCCCGCACGGCGCGGGCGGCGGCCTCCTTGGTGATGAAGTTCGCCTCGGCCATCGCGCCGAGCACCACGTTCCGGCGCTCGCGCGCCCGCTCCATGCTCTTGAACGGCGAGTGCCGCGCCGTCTGGATCACGCCCGCGATGGTCGCCGCCTCCGTCAGCGTGACGTTGCTGACGTCCTTCCCGTAAAAAAGACGCGCCGCCTCGCCCACGCCGTGAATGGCGAACGAACCGCGCTGCCCGAGGTACACGTCGTTCAGGTACATCTCGAGGATCTGGTTCTTGCTCAGGCGCGTTTCCATGATCAGCGCCATGTACTGGTCCTTCAGCTTGCGGATGGGCGATTTCTCCGGCGTGAGGAACATGTTCTTCACGAGCTGCTGCGTGATCGTGCTGCCGCCGGCCAGGTAGGGCTTGTCGCCGAAGATGTTCGTGAACATCGCGCCGGCAACGCCGATCAGATCCACGCCGGGATGGTCGTAGAAGCGGTGGTCCTCGATGGCGAGGACCGCCTGGACCATGTGCGTCGGGATCCGGGAGAGCGGCACGTGACGCCGCTTCTCACGCGACGCGCCCAGCGCGGTGATGAGCGGAGACTCGAGGGTCAGGCGCTGCACGCGCTCGGAGGGGGGCACCGTGACGATCTCACGGATGCCCCCCGCGTCCGTCCCCGAGAACACGATGCGCAGCGTGCGCCCTTCGTGCGGGCCGGAGCGCGGAATCAGCGCGATGGCCTCGCGGCCGATCGCGAACTCGCCGGCCGCCGCCACGCGCGGGCGGTTCGCGTAACCCAGGTCGTTCAGCCGGTCCACCATCTGGCGCAGCGGGATCGCGTCGCCGACCGTGGCCTGGAAGGGGCGCGCGTAGACACGCGGCACCGTCGCCTCGCGTTCCCCCTGCAGCCGCCCGTCAATCATGCGCGAGAAGGACAGGTAGTAATAGACGAGCGCGAGCCCGACGAGGAGCAGCGGAACGAGCGCGCCGGCCAGCAAGTACAGCCGCGGCCGGCCGGCGGCCAGCCGAAACCGAAACCTTCCGGGAACGCGCGAGCGCCCGGAAGCGTCAGAAGAACGCGTGGTCGCTGACATGTACGCGGATGTCCCACATTGTATACTTCGCTCACACGAGGGGAGACACAATGGTCCGCAGAGGTCTCGGAATGTTTGCCGTGCTGCTCGCAATGGCGGCGCCGGCGCTCGCCCAGTCGCAGGCGATCAACGGCACGATCGAAGGCACCATCGTCGACGCGTCCGGCGGCGTGCTGCCGGGCGTGACCGTCACGATTACCAATACGGACACGGGCGCGTCGCGTTCGGTCGTCACCAACGAGAGCGGCGTGTACCGCGCTCCGCTGCTGCCGCTCGGCACGTACAAGGTCGCGGCTGAGCTGTCCGGTTTCAAGAGATTCGAGCAGACGGGGATCTCGCTCGCCGCCGGCCAGACGGCCGTGGTCAACCTGTCGCTGAGCGTGGGCGAGATGACCGAGGTCGTGTCGGTCGTCGCGGACACGCCCGTGGTGGACCTCGGCAAGATCGACCAGGGGCGCACGCTCAACGAGCGTGAAATCAAGGAGCTCCCGCTCACCTCGCGCAACCCCTACAATTTCGCGCTCCTGCAGCCGGGCGTCACGGGGTTCGAGACCCAGGAGTTCGGCGTGCCGCGCCTGACCGCGAACGGCGCGCTCCTCCGGGTGAACTACCAGATCGACGGCAACGACAACACGGAGAAGGACCGCGCCGGGCTGCGCCAGATGCCGATGTCCGAAGTGATGATCCGCGAGGTCAAGGTGGTCACCACCGGCTACGCGCCCGAGTTCGGCCAGACGATGGGGCTCGTGTACAACGCGATCACGCCGTCGGGCACCAACGCGTTCAAGGGGCAGGCCAGCTACCGGATGCAGCGCAAGGACTTCGCCGCGCTGCCCTTCTTTGCGACGACCAGGGTCAAGCCGCCGACCGACGTCAACGTGTTCACCGCCGGCAGCGGCGGCCCGCTGGCGAAGGACCGGACGTTCTACTTCGGCGGCTTCGAGCGCGCGAAACGGGACTTCTCCGGCGGCCGCGTGATTACGATCCGCCCCGAGAACGCCGCGCGGCTCGGCCTCAACGAGCCGGGCTTCATGCCGGCCGCGGGAGACACCAAATTCGCCATCGGCAAGGCCGACCACCAGCTCTCGCAGGCCAACCGCCTGACGGTTCGCTACATCTTTTTCGACAACTTCATCACCAACAACATCGGCGGCGGCCTGAACTCGGTGCAGCGCGGCACGAACTTCAAGGACCGGCAGCACTCGACGGCGGCGCAACTCGTGTCGACGATCGGCCAGGCCGTGCTGAACGAAGCGCGCGTGCAGTACGCCACGCGCGACCAGTCGCGCGTGCCTGGTGATCAGGCGGGCAGCGGGCCGGCGATCGCGATCTCCGGCGTGGCCAACTTCGGCGGCCCGGTTGCCGGCGGCGCCGACGCCGGCTTCGGCTTCACCGAGCGCATCTTCCAGGTGCTCGACAACGTGACGGTGCTGCGCGGGGACCACTCGTACAAGTTCGGGTTCAGCGCGCAGTTCGTGCACGACACGCGGACGCAGACGCAGTTCCAGCTGTACACGTTCCCGACCATCGACGCGTACCTCGCCGCGGCCGCCGGCGCGAACCCGAGGAGCTACACGACCTTCACGCAGTTCTTCGGCGAGCCTAGTTTCGAGTACGACACGCGGATGTACGCGTTCTTCGTCCAGGACGACTGGCGCCTGACTCCCGCATTCAAGCTGCTGTACGGCCTGCGGTACGACGTCTACGCCACGCCGGACGGCGTGGCGAACGCGCCGATCGACAGCTCGCGGAACTTCGAGGCGGACAAGAACAACTGGCAGCCGCGCGCCGGGTTCGTGTGGACGCTCGACTCCGACCAGCGCACAGTACTCCGCGGCAACACCGGGCTGATGTACGACCAGCCGCTCAACGCGATCTACGAGCAGGCGCTGATCAACAACGGCACCGCGGCGCGCGGCGGCGTGACGCTCCAGGCCGCGTCGGTGGGATCGCCGGCGTTTCCGAACGTGCTGACCAGCGGCACCGTCCAGGCCTCCACGACGGCGTGGACGGTCGATGACGACTTCCGGATTGCCCGGATGTGGCAATCCAACCTGCAGTTGGAGCGCGCGCTGGGCCAGTACTACTCGGCCGCCATCGGCTTCTCCTACAGCAAGGGATACGACCTGCCCGTCGTGTCGAACATCAACGTGACGAACCCGATCGGTTCGTTGCCGGACGGCCGGCCGATTTACAGCACGGCGGTCGGCGCCGGGACGCGCGTCGATCCGCGCTACAACGCGCTCTTCGCCACGCAGGCGATCGGGGAGTCGACGTACCGGAACATGACCCTGCAGTTCGGGCGGCGGTTCCACCGCGGCATCCAGTGGGACCTGTCGTACACGCTCGGCAAGAGCGAGGACACGGCGCCGATTCCGGGCACGCTCTCCGTGCAGGGAGACGTCGGCCGGTCGGACCCGTCGAATCTCGAGCGCGACAAGGGCCCGAACATCCTCGACCAGCGCCACTCCTTCGTCGGCAGCATCGTCGCGCGGCCGGAGTTCCAGGTGGATGGCGTGGCGGGAGCGATCCTGAACAACAACCAGTTCGGCATCGCCCTGTTGTTCGCGAACGGGATCCCCGTGAACCTGCGCAGCAATCGCGAGCTGAACAACGACGCGATCGGCAGCGACCGCCCGAACGGCGTGGCGCGCAACTCGCTGAGCCTGCCGGCGCGCAAGAACGTGGACTTCCGCTACACGCGCGGCGTCCCCCTCCGGGGAACGGCGCGCGCCGAGGTCATTGCCGAGGTGAAGAACATCTTCAACACGGTGCAGTGGTCGGGGGTCAGCTCGGTCGTTCCGACCGACACGCTCGGCAGTCCGCTCTCGCCGCTGCCGGCAAGCGGTGACGAGCTGCGGCCGAGCGGCGGCTACGAGCAGCGGCAGTTCCAGCTCGGGTTTAAGATACTGTTCTGAAGGGGACAGTCACACTTTCCGTGAATCGCGGGGAAAGTGTGACTGTCCCCCCTTTTGTCACACTTTTTCTTTATGTTCGCCCCGGAATACGTCAAATACGTCCTCAACGAGAACTTCGAGGACGCCAAAACCCTGCTCCTCGAGCCGATGGTGGCGGTCGATTACGCCCACCTGGTCATGCTCGCCGAGCAGGGGCTCATCGCCCCCGAGCTGGCGCACCGCGTCCGCGCCGCGCTCGATCGTCTCTCCCTCGACGATCTCCGCCGGGTCGAGTACGACGGCTCATGCGAGGATCTCTTCTTCTACATCCAGCGTCAGCTGGCGGCGGATGCAGGAGAGGACGCCGCCGGACGGCTTCATGTCGCGCGCAGCCGCAACGACATCGACATGACGATGTACCGGATGCGGCAGCGCGAATGCATCCTGGCGCTGGCGCGCGCGGCGCAGCAGGCGCGCGGCGCGCTTCTCGACATCGCGCGGGCCCATCGCCACACGATTTTCGCGGCGCACACGCACACGCAACCCGCCCAGCCGACCACGGTCGCGCACTACCTGCTCGGCGTCATCGAACAGCTGGAGCGTGACGGCGAGCGCCTGGCGGCGGCGTTCGTGTCCACCAATCGCTGCCCGCTCGGCGCGTGCGCGATCACCGGTACCGGCTTCCCGATCGATCGCGAGACAACGTCGCGGCTGCTGGGCTTCGACGCGCCGACGGGGAACACGTACGGCAGCATCGCGACGGTTGATTACCTGCTGGAGGGCCTGTCGGCGGCCGCCACGCTGCTGGTGGGGCTCGGCCGGTTCGTGCAGGACATGTTGCTGTGGTGCACGGCGGAGTTCGGATACCTGCGGCTGCCGGACGGTTTCGTGCAGTGCAGCAGCATCATGCCGCAGAAGCGCAACCCGGTGGCGTTCGAGCACGCGCGGGCGCTCGGCAGCAAGGCGCTCGGTCAGGCCCTGGCGGTGTTCAGCGCGGTCCACAACACGCCGTTCGGCGACATCGTGGACACCGAGGACGATCTGCAGCCGCTGGTGTTCGCGGCGTTCAAGGACGCGACGCGCGCGGTCACGCTCATCGCCGCGGCGATGAAGGGGGCCGAGTTCGACGTGGAGCGGATGGGCCGCCGTGCGACCGAGGGGTCGATCACGGTCACGGAGCTGGCCGACACGCTCGCGCGCGAGCACGGGCTGCCGTTCCGCAGCGCCCACGCGATCGCCACCGCCTTCGTCCGGCTGCGCGCGACGGTTGCGCCGGTCGAGGCGCTCCGCCGGGCGTCGGCCGACGTCCTCGGCGCGCCGCTCGAGTACGCCGAGTCGCGGCTCGCCGAGATCCTCAGCGTGGAGCATTTCGTGGCGGTTCGCACGACGCCCGGGGGACCCGCGCCGGCGAAGACGACCGAGGCCCTTCACGCTTCAGCCGGGCGGCTGGAGCGCGACCGCGCGTGGCTGGACGAGCGGGTGGAAAGGCTCAGACGGGCCGAGGAAGAGCTGAAGGAGCGGGCGGAGGCATTGTAGGAAATTCGAACCCGTCGAACCTACAGCGTCAGTATGTAGTGCTTCCCCGTCTCCAGCGGCAGCTCCGCCTCCAGGCGCGCGATCAGCGCCCAGCCGTATCGATTCAGGAAAAACGGGATGCCGAGCGTTCGTTCCTGCGGGTGGCCGCCGGGGAAGGCGAGTGCCTGCGCGCGCGAGAATTGCCGGCGCAGCGTTTCATCGCGCTTCTTCGCCGCGTGAATGATCTTGTTGTGCAGCGTCCGCAGGTCGTGCTCCATCCGCCCAAGGGTCGTCCGCGCCGCGCCGCCGAGCGTCGGGTCGATCTGGGCGACCGCGTCGATGACCGTGGCCATCCGTTCGCGCACGGCGGCGTCTGCGGCGGCGAGCGACTGTTCGACGGAGGCCGGCAGCTGCGATTCGAGGAGGTGGTTCAACGCCGCCTCGTCCTGCGGCCGGAGTTTCACGAGCGGGAAATCGTACCGCGCGAGAAAGCGCGTCGAGGCGGAGTCGAGCAAGGTGACGCTGGCGCGCGGGTACATGAGCGGCATCGGCACGGCGAAGTGACGGTAGACGTCCTTCAGCTGTCCCAGGTACGCCAGCTCGCTTGGACCGGAGACGTACGCAACGGTGGGGAAAAGCGTGTCCTGCGCCAGCGGCCGGAGCAGCACGTTCGGGCTGAAGCGCTCGGGGTGTTGCCGCGCCTCCTCGACGAGCGCCCCGCGCGCCACGCCCGGCCGTCCCGCGTCGTCGTCGCCGATGAGAAAGACATCGCCGCGCGCGCGGATCGGCGTCCGGCCGCCGTCGAGGCGAAACAGCGCGATGGCGTCGGGTTGCGGAACCACCTGCGGGTCGTGGCCCCTGGCGCGCATCGCCTCGCCGGCGGCGAGGGCGAGCGACGCGGTGCGTCCGGCCTGCTCCAGCTCTTGTGCGAACAACGGGGCGACGAGCGGCTTGGCGGCCGGATCGGCCGACTCGTACACGATCAGCCCGCGCGCGCCGAGCAGCCGGTCCATCCAGCGGGCGAACGCGTCGGCCATGCGAACGCCGGGGCGATAACAATCGCGGAGCGCCGCGATCACGTCGGTGGTGAATTCCGTGGGCTGGAGCGCGGACTCGAGGTCGGCAATCGCGCGATCGACGTCGCCATCGAGCGTGATCCGCGCGACGGGGAGCTCGCCGGCTCCCTCGGGCGCTCCAAGCACCGCGGTGCGGAGCGCGAGGTCGCCGTCGAGCACGGGACAGGAGCGGACTTCTTCCCAGTCGTGGTCCTCGGAATCCACCCAGAAGACGGCCACCGCGGGCACGCCGTAGGCGGTGCGCGCGCGCTCGGCGAGCTGCAGCGCGGTGATCGCTTTCAGCAGCGTGTAGAGCGGTCCGCCGAACAGCCCCGCCTGCTGGCCGGTGACGATGGCGACCGCGCGTGGGTCGCGCAGCGTCGCGATGGCGTCGAGGGCCGCGGGGGGCGCTCCGCGGCTGGCGGCCTGCGCTTCGAGCACGCGGGCGATCTCCTCGCGGTCGCGCTGGTGCGCCTGCACGCGGCTGATCGCGTCCCGCCATCCGTCCGCCGTCCACGGATTGCCGGCGTAGAAATCGGCGACGCCGGCAAAGCCGTCGGCGTATTCCGCGGCGAGCGCGCGGATCCACGGCATCCGCCGCACGTCGACGTCCACTCGTCCGGTCGTGGTGATGTCGCTCGGAGGCTGCACCGGGCCGTACTGTTGCAGACGGTTCGGAAGGCTGTCAACTGCCACGACTGTTAGACGCCGTTCCGCGGACGCACGGTTCCGTGTTAGCATCCGAGAACCGCCCGGAGGAGTTCCGCCGCTGACTCAGAGCGATCCGTCTGCCTTCTCGCCGCCAGGCTCGTTCGGACCATTTCGCGTTCTGCATCAGATTGGCACAGGCGTTCTCGGCCCGGTGTTCCGGACGTATGAGCCGGCGCGGGACCGGCTCGTCGCGGTCAAGGCATTCCGGCTCGATCTGACGCCGGAGCAGGCGCGGGCGCTCGCCGACGAGCTGCAGCGCGTCGCCGATGCTTCCCTGGACCATCCTTCCATTGTCATGACGCTCGGCGCGGGGATCGAGGGCACGGTCGCCTACGCGGCCTCGGAGTACGTGGCCGCCGAGTCGCTCGATGTCGCCCTGCGCCACTATGCCCCGGCCAGTCTCGAGACCGTCCTGCCGTTCATGACACAGATAGCTGGTGCGATTGATTTCGCGCGCACGGCGGGCATCGGCCACGGCGCGCTCCATCCCCGCGACGTGTTCGTCACACCAGACGAGGCGCGGGCGACCGGATTTGGCGTCGTCCAGGCGCTCGAGAAGATCGGGGCGCGCGCGCCGGTGCGCCGCCCGTACACGGCGCCCGAACGCGTCGAGGCGGGAGGGTGGGACGTCCGCGCCGACGTGTACTCGCTCGGCGCGATTGCCTTCGAGCTGATCACGGCCAGACGCCCTGTGGGTGCGGACATCGGCGGTCTGGGCGCCACCGGTGGACCTCACGCTGCCGCGGTCGCCGCGGTGCTGTCGCGCGCGCTGGCGGACGATCCCGCCGCACGCTTTCCGACCGCGCTGGCGTTTGTCGCCGCGTTCGAGGCAGCCTCGCGCGGCGAGGGCCCGACAGGCGTGGTGGCGGCGGTGCCCGCGGCCGTCGAAACGGGCGTCGCGCCCGTCGCGCCCGAAGAGCCTGAGCTTCATGACGAACCGGACATCGGAGAGGAGCGGGACACCGGCGTTGAGGAGATTCAGCTGCGCGAGGCGGAGATCGAGCGCGAAGCCGAGCGCCCGTCATCAGCCGCGCCCTCGCTCTTCGACCTGGATCTCGACGGCGGCACGGAGGACGTGATCCCGGGAGTCCAGCACACGGGATTCCCGCACGAAGCCGAGCGGCGCCTCGATGCATCGGTCGAACCCGTCGAACCTATCGAACCTATCGAACCTATCGAACCCGCCGCCCCACCCCCCCGGCCCCGTCCGCGTCCCGTCCTTCTTCCCGTGGCGCTCACGCTCCTCCTCGGGTTGTTCGTCGGGTTTCTTGCGGGTTACCTGGTCGGCTCCGGTGATCGGGCGCCGGTCGCGGCGCCGGAGCGCGGGGCGGCGGCGACAGCTACGGGACCGAAAGCCGAGGTCGCATCGCAGCCGCGCGCGAACCCGCCCGCGCGAGCGGCCGCCGGGCAGACGGCGGCGGCGCCG
>JACPDI010000005.1 GCA_016184105.1 Acidobacteriota bacterium | reverse complement strand
CTCCGGGCTCCCTCCGCCTCCGACCCCTCCGCCACGTCGATCTCCACTGCTACTGGCATACGATTCATCCATCGAACCCTCCCCGCCCCTACACTAATCTCACTCGGGAGGTTGTCTCAGAGATTATTGGCACAGGGGGCTTCGCGTTCCAAGCGTGCTCCTTCAACCACTCGGACATCTCTCCCCTCGACTCACTTCCCTTCGACTCGCTTCGCTCGCTCAGGGCGGGCGTTCGCTCGGGGCGGGGAGCCGTGCAGAGCCAGGCACTGTGACGTGACAGTGCCCCGAGCTCGGCGCTCGCCTGGATGATTGCCTCGATGTCGGGCGCGCTGCGATCGGCAGGCCCGGCCAGTTCCCGTCTCCGTTGTTGCTCGTCCGCCTCACTGCGTTTGGCGGCCATACCCAACTCGGGCATGATTGTGCCCACGTCGGGTTCGAAGGCCGCCTCGCCTCGTTCCAGTCGAAGAAGCCTGAGCGACCGACCAGTCCGTAAGCGACATTGACCTGATGATCGTCAGCGACACGCTCACGGACGGCGAAGGTTTCGGGGCCGCGATCGACGTCGATGGCGAGGCATTCGCGGCTCACGCCACCGACGACGTTGAACGCGCGAAACGAGCGGCGCGGAACGGTTGTTTTCTTCAACGCGCTGTAAGAAACAGCGTGGCCCTGCATCAAATGGTCGTAGAGCATTCAAAGAGAGGGTCACATGGTCTTCATCGCGCGCGTGTTGCAACAGCACTCGACTGGATGCTCTCGTCGGACCGGCAGACGATCGCCCAGGCTCAGTACGAGATGCTGTCGACCGACCTGCGTCCTCAGCTCGCACAGATCTCGGCGCCGGTCCTTGCGATCGCCGTGTGGCGGGGGCGGGAAGCGTTCGGCTTTACGCGCGAGAAGGTCCTGCAGCAGATGACCGAACAATATCGTGCCGTGCCGCACTACGACGTCGTCGTGTCGGACACCGCCAGGCATTTCGTGATGCTCGACGAGCCGGAGTGGCTTGCGTCGCAGATCTCGGGGTTCATTCAGCGGTGACGGGAGCGGACCGCGAGCGGCTGTTCGTCGAGTTGTACGACCAGAACCGCGCCCGCCTGCTCCGACTGTGCGCGGGCTATCTCGGATCGGCGGCGGACGCGGACGAGCTGTTCCAGGACGTGATGATCAACGTCTGGAATGGGCTGCCCGCGTTCCGCCGCGAGTCGAGCGCCAGCACGTGGATCTACCGGATTGCCGTGAACACGGCGCTGATGTACCGGCGCGCCGCCTCGCGTCGGGCGAAGGTCATCACGACTCCAGTGGACGCGCTGCCGGATCGTGCGGCGCCGCCCGAAGACGGTGACAACGAGCGGCGGCTGGCGCAGCTGCATCGCGCGATCGCGTGGCTCGCGCCGCAGGATCGTATTTGCATCACGCTGACGCTTGAGGGGCTCAGCTACAAGGAGATCGCCGAGGTGACCGGGATGACGGTCAACCACGTTGGCGTCCGGATGTCGCGCGCGAAGCGTGCGCTCGAATCCTCGATGAAGGAGCACGATGGCGGAACACTTTGACGATCTGCAGGCTGTGTGGCGCGCGTATCGTCCGGACGCCGGAGGCATTCAGCCTGCCGCAGTGGCGGCGGCTCTCGAACGCCACACCGCGCGCGAGCAGCGCATGATGGTCGCGAAAATGATTGTGCCGGTGTTGGCTCTTTGCGCCGCAGTCGGGTGGCTGTTCTCCGGCCCCGGCCGACCGATGCTCGTGGGCGTAGGCGTTCTGTGGAGCATCGCCGCGACGGCCGGCGTGCTCGGCCTTGAGTGGCGAAGGTATCGTTCGCTTTCGCGTCTCGACTTTGCGGCGCCGTCGGCCGAGTTCGTAGACACGGCGCTCGGCCTTCTCCACCGTTATCAGGCAGGCGCAACAGGCGCCGCTCGGACGCTGACGTGGAATCTGATCGGGGGGTTGAACGTGACGGCGTTGGGGGTTGCCGAGCCGCGTCCGCCGGCTGGCCGCATCGTTCTGCACATCTTGTGCATCGCCGTGCCGCTGATCGCCTGCCATCTCGGCAATCGCGTGCGGCGCCGGCGCATTGACGCCGGGTGCGCGCCGCTCATAGACCAACTCCGATCCGCTCGCCGCGGACTGACGAGGGTTGATATCTGAACGTCGCGAGCACCGCCGCCACGTCGGCGTGCTCATCGAAGACAGTCGACGTCGGCGAGCTGCTGCCGGATGAACTCGGAACGCGAGACGCCCCGCTCACGTGAATGCCCCCGGCTGGCCATCATTCCAGTCCCGGTGTCTAATGGGACGCGCCCGGAAGCACTGGGTCGGGCGAACGACTGGGACAACGATGACGCGCGGGTTGGCCTGCCTGGTGATCCTCGCCGCGGGGTGCGCGGCCCGCGGCCCGCGTGTGCCCCTGCCGACGCTGGCGGACGCCGACGCCCTGGCGAGTGCCGGCTGCTACACGTGCCTCAGCCAGGCGCTCGATGTCTACGACGCCCTGCTGGCGCGCCGCGCCTCGCCCCCGGCCATCCGCGGCGCGTTCCGCGCGGCCGTCCTGCTGCATCTCCGTGAGAAGGAGCTTGGGCTTCCCGCCACGCAGTCGCTTGACCGCGCCCGGATCCTCGCCCCGTTGCTGCCGCCGGAAGAACACGGCGAGCTGTTCCTCCGGGTGGCCGGCGGCATTCCGCCGGAGTCCTCGGGCCTTTCGAAGGAGGACTACGACGGCTGGATCAAGACGGAGCGGCTCGGCGCCCCCGTTCGTGAGGCGCTGCGGCAGCAGCTCGCGCCGCTGCTCGCCGATCCGGCCGCCGCCTACCTCCAGACGTCTCTTTCGTGCGCGTACGCCGATTTCCGCGAGCGCGACGCCGCGCTCGACCAGCTGGCGTCGCAGCACCCGTCCACGCTCGTGGTGCGTTACCGCATCGGCGCGTGCGTGCAGTCGCGGCGCGCGCTGCTCGTCGAGGTGCTCGGCGTCGAGCCACGATACGTGGAAGCGCACTTCTTCCTGGGCCGGTACGCCCTGGCCGATGCCGCAGTCGGCAAGGGGCGGCGTTCCGAGATCGTTCCACACCTCGCGGCCGCGTACGAGGCGTTCCCGCGGTCGCCGTCGGTGACCTTCACCGTTGCCGGCATGCACCGGGCGTTCAACAAGATCAAGGACGCGCTCCGGTACTACGACGAGACGCTCGCGCTCGTGCCCACGCACCGTGAGGCGATGCTCGGCCGCACGATCATGCTCAGCTATCTCGAGCGCCCCGATGAGGCCTTCGAGTCCGCCACGCGAATCATCGAGCTGGAAGACTGGTACCTGGGCGACGCCTATTACTGGCGGGCGTACAACCGTCACGCACAGCGGCGGCTGGACGAGGCGCGCGATGAGATTGAACGGTCCAAGGCGGTGGCCGGCGTCCGTTCTGACGTCTTCCTTCTGTCGGGCATCATCCGCTACGATCGGCATGAGATGGGCGAGGCCGCGGCCGACCTCGAGAAGTCGCTGCAGCTCAACGACCAGGCGTGCGATGCGTCGTGGTATCTCGGCCTCGTGCGCTCCGAGCAGAAGCGGTGGACCGACGCGGCGGGACTGTTCCCCAGCGCGGCCGCGTGTTACCGCACCAACGTTGACGCCTACCGCACGGCGCTGGATACTGTGCGGAACACCGTGGCCGGCACGCCGGATGCCGTCGAGGTGAGCGCCGAGTACTCCGGGTACATCGAGCGCGAGCTGGTGAGCGAGGCGCGTTCCTATTACAACGCCGCGTATGCCGCCGCCCAGGCCGGCGATCGCGCGCAGGCGCTCGCGCACGCGAGCCGCGCCGCCGAACACGCGATCATGAGGGAGAAGGCGGCAGACCTGATTGCCGCGTTGAAGAAATGACCGCAATCGTTTTCCTGACGCTTGCACTGGCCGCCTCCGCCGGACAGAGCCCCGAGGTCCGCGCCAGCTCGGATCGGTACACCGTCGAGGCGCTCGACACCGGCGGCGGCGAGCGCGCCGCGCGCGTCATCATCTCCAGCAACGTGACCTCGCGCCGCCACATGCTGTCGATCAACCGCACGCTCGGCGCGCTGCGCCGCGCGGTCATCCGCGAGGATCAGGGGCGCGTGCTCTTCCTCTGCGAGAAGGGATTCGCGGTCGTGGATCCGGCGGGCCAGGTGCCGGCCGACGAGGTCTATGCCGGCGACGCGGTCGCGTCGCCAGGCGGGCGCTGGATCGCATACCAGCGGTTCTTCCCGGAGGGACACCCGGGACCGTCCGACGGCGTCGCCGTGTACGACACCGGCCAGCCGCAGGAGAAAAACCACGCGGCGTACCCGGTCGCCGTCGAGCGCGAATGGCGCGCCGGCTGGCCCCTGTTTCCACCGGCGGACGAATGGAAGGACGCCAGCCGCGTGACGCCGCGCGCCGAGGCGTACGTGCTCTCCTCGGTGCTCCAGTGGGAAGGGACGCCATCGGAGCCGGCTCTGCTCTTCACGATGCGCCGCGGCAGCGAGGAGACGGCCGTGCTCGCGATGCTCGGCGGCGCCGCGCCGCGCGCGTGCTGGGCCACGCTGCCCGGGCCCGCCGAGCGCTGGGGCGTCAAGTCTCTCTTCCTGTCGAGGCCGGCGTCCGGCGGCTACACCGTCCGCGCGAAGTCCGCCGCCCGGTGGACCGCGCCCGGATCGGAGGAGGCTTCCGTGTTCTTCCCGTCAGACTGTTCGGGATCGACCCCCACCCCGGCAGCCTGACGTCATCCTTGTACGAGATCGGTTCACGCACGAGCCGCGACTCGTGGAGCAGCTTCCAGAACCGGTTGGAGTAGCCCGCGAAGTGATGGCCGGTGATCGCCGACCGCACGCCCGGATTGATGCCCACGAACAGCACGCGGACGCCGGGCGCGATCCGGTCTTTGAGACGCAGGCGCTCCCGGCTAGAATCGTCCGCCATGGCTCAATGGCTGTTCAAAGAGGAACCCACCCACTACAGCTACGACGCGCTCGTCAAAGACGGCCGCACCTCGTGGTCTGGCGTGAAGAACCCGGTTGCGCAGAAACACCTCCGCGGGGTGCGCAAGGGAGACCGCATCTTCTATTACCACACCGGCAACGAGAAGGCGATCGTCGCCATCGCGAAGGCGGACTCGAACGCCTACCCGGATCCGGCGGACACGTCTGGGAAGGCGCACGTCGTGGACGTCGTGCCGGTGAAGAGGCTGAAGGCGCCGGTGACGCTCGCGTCGATCAAGGCAGACAGGCGCTTCGCCTCGTTCCCGCTCACGCGCCTGCCGCGGCTCTCCGTCATGCCGGTCACGGACCAGGAATGGAACGCGATCGTGACGATGTCGGAACGACACGTGTAGTAGCCGCCGGCCTTCAGGCCGGCGGACCTCACCGTCGGATCTTCAAGTACAAACACCCGAGCGGCGGCAGCGTGAGCCGCAGCGATTGCTCCCATCCGTGGGACGGGATCGGCTCGGTGTGCAGTCCGCCGCCGTTTCCGACGTCACCGCCGCCGAAATACGCCGAGTCGCTGTTGAGCAGCTCCTCGTAGAACCCCGCTTCCGGCACGCCGATGCGGTAGCCCTCGCGCGGCACCGGCGTGAAGTTGAGCAGCGCCACGACGTACTCGCGGGGGTCCCGCGCCTTCCGCAGGAACGAGACGACGCTGTTCTCGCTGTCGTTGCAGTCGATCCACTGGAATCCGTTCGGATCGAAATCGATGGCGTGCAGCGCGCGCTCCCGGGCGTAGACCCAGTTGAGCGCCTGCACGTAGCGGTGGAGCCCCGCGTGATGCGGCCCCTCTCCGAACAGGTGCCAGTCGAGGCTCTCGTCGTGGTTCCACTCGCGCCACTGGCCGAATTCCTGCCCCATGAACAGCAGCTTCTTTCCCGGGTGCGCGTACATGAAGCCGTACAGCGCGCGCAGGGTGGCCGCCTTCCGCCAGGCGTCGCCCGGAATCTTGTCGATCATCGACGCCTTCCCGTGCACGACCTCGTCATGGGAGAAGGGCAGGATGAAGTTCTCGGTGAACGCATAGAGCAGCGAGAAGGTCAGGTGCCGGTGCTCGTAGCGCCGGTAGACCGGATCCTTGCTGATGTACTGCAGGATGTCGTTCATCCACCCCATGTTCCACTTGTAGGTGAAGCCGAGCCCGCCGACGTAGGTGGGCCGGCTGACCGCCGGGAACGCGGTGGACTCCTCGGCCACCATGATGCTGCCGGGCGCCTCGCTGTGCGTCACCGCGTTGAGTTGCCGGAGGAACTCAATCGCGTCGAGGTTCTCGCGCCCGCCGAACCGGTTCGGCACCCACTCGCCGGGGTTCCGCGAGTAATCCAGGTACAGCATCGACGCCACCGCGTCCACGCGCAGGCCGTCCACGTGGAACTCCTTCAACCAGTAAAGCGCGTTCGACAGCAAAAAGTTCCGCACCTCGTGCCGGCCGTAGTTGAAGATGAGCGTGCCCCAGTCGCGGTGCTCTCCCTGCCTCGGGTCCGAGTGCTCGTACAGCGCGGTCCCGTCGAACTGCGCCAGGCCGTGCGCGTCCTTGGGAACATGACCGGGCACCCAGTCGAGGATGACGCCCAGCCCGTGCCGGTGGCACTCGTCGACGAGGCACTTGAAGTCCTCGGGCGTCCCGAAGCGGCTCGTCGGCGCGTAGTACCCGATCACCTGGTAGCCCCACGAGCCCGCGAACGGATGCTCCATCACGGGCAGCAGCTCCAGGTGCGTGCAGCCGAGCTCCTTGACGTACGGCACGAGCTGCTCCGCCAGCTCGCGGTACGTCAGGAACCGGTTTCCCTCTTCCGGAACGCGCCGCCAGGACCCGAGGTGCACCTCGTAGATCGACATCGGCCGCTGGAACCAGCCCTCCCAGCCGCGGCGCATCTGCATCCAGTCCCCATCGCGCCAGTCGTACTTCGGGCAGCCCCACACGATCGACGCGGAGGCGGGCGGCACTTCGAAATAGAACGCGTAGGGATCCACCTTCTGGAGCAGCGCGCCGGTCTGCCGCGATCGGATCTCGTACTTGTAGCGCTCGCCGCAGCCGAGGCCGGGGATGAACCCGTACCACACGCCGCTCGATCCGAGCGGCCGCAGCACGTGGTGCGCGCCGCTCCAGCCGTTGAAGTCGCCGACCACCGCGACGCGATCCGAATTCGGCGCCCACACGGCGAAGTGGACGCCCGTCCGCGCGCCCGTTTCAGGGTGCGCCCCGAGCTTGTCGAACGCGTGCAGGTGATTCCCCTCGTTGAAGAGGTACAGGTCGAAGTCGGTGATGAAGCCGCGCGGATCGTGTTCGACGGCGGCGGCGGCCGGATGCGGTTCGATCGTGGCCATGCGTCAGAGTGCCAGCAGGAGCGCCGCGGCGACCACCGCAAGCCCCGTGATGAGGAGAATGCCCGAGGCGCGCCCCGTCATCTCCGACGGGACATCGCCGGGGTCGGCGGCGCCCGGTCGTAATCGGCCGAGCCACGCAGCGGCCTGGTAGTAGGACGCAAAGGCGGTACCCGCGCAACCGAGCAGAAGCACCCATCCAAGCGCGAGCACGCCGCGCGCCGGCATCGCGCGCGCACCGGGAACGAACACGAGCAGCAGCGCCGAGGCGAGCCACCCGGCAACGGCGAGCGTGACCAGCAGCCGCGCGTGACCGACGGCGCGGTCTCCTGCCTGCCGGCGCAACTCCAGGCGCATCGCCTCTTCCGCGCGGCGCCGTTCCGCGTCGAGCTGCGACTGCTCGAGTTCCAGGCGCGTGCGGTCGCGGTCGAACGCCTCCTTCAAGGCCGCCACGAGCACACCGGCCAGACGCGCCTCGAGGCCACCGGCCGCCTCCGGCATCCCAGGCGCGTGAGCGCCCGTCGACAGCGCGTCACCCGGCGACGACACGCGCGGTGCCGGCGGCCGGCGCAGGCGCTGCCCCATGTCCACAAGGCCGCCGATGGTCTCCAGGGCGCGCAGCCATCCCCCAATTGCCATACCGCTCATTACACCATGCAACGCATGGCCCGCGCAGGACCCCGCAAGCGCAGCCGTGCGCAGGCATACGCAATGCCACCTCGTCCGCTGGGGCGGAAAAGGGGGACAGTCACACTTTCCGTGAGCTTCGTCCGGAAAGTGTGACTGTCCCCCTTTTCCCTGCCCCGGATCACTGGATCACTATACTGAGAGAGTGTCGACCGACCTGGCCCTCGCGCTCGTGCTCTTCGAACAACAGCTGACGCTCCCCACCCACAAAGCGGCGTCGTCAACCTGATTTCTTCGAAGGCCTTCCGGCGAGGCCAGCGCGAGATCCTAATCAACCGATCGACGCGCGGCGCAACCGACGCCGGCGCATGGTATGCGACGCCGGCGAAAACGGGGTGGGCCTTCACGATGCTCGCCGGCGGTCATCGGTACGTGGTGACCGCGCGAGGCGCGATCGCCCGGCAGCGGCACGACCATCGATTCGGCGAGGTGGCCATCCGCGGTTCGGTGGGCCGCCACGCCTGGGTTGCGGGCGCGGCGTGAGGGGCGTATCGGTTCGCGCGCCACCATCGCCGCCACGGGCGCTCACGTAGGCATACGCATAGGAGCTTCATGCCCGCACCCGCTGGACGCTACGACCGCTCGATCGTCGAAGGACCGCTGCGATCCGCCGTCTGGAGGCTGGCCTGGCCGACCATGCTCACCAACATCGTCGGCGGCCTGCAGGGCATCCTCGATCACGTGCTCGTCGGCAACTTCGTCGGCTTCACCGGCAACGCGGCGATCGGCGTCAGCTGGCAGATGTTCCTGGTCGTGATCATGTTCATCTCGTCGCTGTTCACCGGGATGAACGTGCTCGTGGCGCGCTTTGTCGGCGCCGGCGACGAGGAGATGGTCGATCGCACGGTGTACCAGGCGTTCCTCACCGCCACGCTGCTCTCGCTCGGCGTGATGGCGCCGGTCGGCTACCTCCTCTCGCCGTACCTGCTCGACCTGGTCAACGCGGCGCCCGCCGTCCAGGCCGAGGCGCTGCCGTTTCTCCGGATCATGTTCGTGTTCAGCGCGGGCATGCTCGTGTTCTTCATGCTCGGCGGCGCGCTCCGCTCCGCCGGTGACGCCCGAACCCCGATGCGGCTGGGCATCGCGCTCACCGTGCTGAACGTCGCGTTCAACGTGTTGTTGATTCGCGGGATGGGCCCCGTGCCGGCGTTCGGCACGGCAGGCGCGGCGATGGGAACCTGCATCGCCTCCGGGATGGTGGCGCTGTACGGTGTGGCGAGGATCTGGCGCGGCGGATGGGTCGTGAGGTTTCCGCGCGGCAGGCACCTGCGTCCCGACTGGTCGATCGTCCGATCCCTGTTCCGGTTCGGGCTGCCTGCCGGCTTCCAGGGCATCGCGATGAATATCGGCGGCGTGCTCCTCCTCTCGTTCATCGGATCGCTCGCCGAGAGCGCGGCCGCGCAGGCGGCGTTCGCCGTTTCGTATTCCCAGCTGTTCTCGCTCGTCACGTGGACCAGCGTCGGCCTGATGGGCGCCGCCGCGGTGGTGGCGGGCCAGAATCTCGGCGCCGCGCAGCCGGACCGCGCGGACGCGGGCGTGCACGTCGCGGCGCGCTTCGGGCTTGCCGGCGCCGCCGCGATCGGATCGCTGTTCCTGTTCCTGCCACGGCAGCTGCTGGCGATCTTCGGCATGAACGAGCCGGTCGTCGTCGAGATCGGCGTGGAGCTGCTGCGCGTGCTGAGCGTGTCGGGACTGCTGATTGCCGTCGCGCTCACCTACACCGGCTGCCTGCAGGGAACCGGCGACACCAGGAGCCCGCTCTTTATTTCGATCGTCTCGCAGATCATCGTGCCGCTCGGCATCTGCGTCCTCATCCAGCAGGCGGGCCGGCTCGACGCCCTCGATATCTGGCTGGCGATCCTGGCCGGACACGCGACGCGGTGCGCGCTGAGCGTGTGGCGCTTCAACCAGGGGAGATGGCGGGAGATTACGATCGACGTCCGGCCCGACGAGCGCTGAGCGGCCGCGCGTCAGTCTTCGAGGAGCAGCTCCGCCTCGAACCACCATTTCGGCCGGAACACGATTTTGAGCGGCACGCCGGCCAGCGCGCCGCTGCGGCCGTACACGATGGAAAACTTTGTCTTGTTGCGCGTGGAGCGGTTCAGGATTTCGAACTCCGCGTCCAGGGCCGGGCCGTAACGGCGTTCGCCGGCCGCGAAGTCCGTCACCGCCTCCAGCGACCGCATCGTCAGGTCGTAGAGCCGGTTGTTGTACACGTATGGGCCCGGCCGGGGCGGAGAGAGACGCGTCGCGCGACCGCGCTCGGGCCGCGAGATGGTCTCGTGGACCATCTCCGCAACGGCGGAGAGCAGGCCGGGCGCGATCGCGTTCGGCACGCTGACACTGCGCGGCGGCGCCTCCACGCGGTCCACGCGCGCGAGCAGCGCGTCGAGTTCCCGGTAGCTCATGTCCGTGTCGCTGCGGATCTGCACGATCTCCGAAGTGGACACCTCGCCCCTGACGTGCGCGCGAATCGCCTGGAAGACATAACCGCCCGTCCCCTCGCGCGCCAGCTGCCGTTCCGCCTCCTCGACGGATTCCGAATTCGCGTGCTTCATCACCCCGACCACGGCGGCATCGCCATCGAGCGCGTGCTCCGCGATGTATCCCCACCTGTTGATCTTGCGCGGCGCCTTGAGCGGATCGGACCCGACCAGCAGCTCGTAGCCGTGTGCGCCCTCGCGGTTGCCGCGCCACGTAATGCGCGCGGCACCCACGTTGTTCTTGCGGATCCAGAACAGCAACGGCCGGATCCGCGCGTTCATCACGTAGCGCCGTTCGCGTGAAATGGGAGTGCGTGCGATCGTTCCGGCAGATGTCGCGGCGTCCTGCGCCTCAATCCCCCGCACGGAACAGAGCAGGCCGAAGGCGACGAGCGTCAGCCGGGCCGACCGGGAGGATCGTGACGCCACAAGACATCATGATACACGCCGCCGCGCTCGATCATCGGCGCGCCGCCCCGAACCATGGTCCCCGTCTACTTCACGCGATGGATCTCGTAGATCGCGCCCCCGGTCAGCGACACGACGAACAGGTTGCCGTTCGGACCGGTGCGGATGTCGGTTGCGATTCCGAAGTTGCGGCCGAAGAGCAGGCTCTCGCTTTCCGTGATCTCGTGCTTCGCGAGATTGTCGGCGACCCGGTCCTCCAGCCGCGGATCGTCAACGGCAATCTTCGCGCGGTTCCCCGTGAGGTTGAACCGGAAGAGATAGCCTCCCTGGAGGAGCGGCGTCGCCGCGCCGAGGAAGAGATCGCCGTCGAATTGCCGGCCGAGCGCGCGGCCCGACATGAAGCCGAGGCCGGCCGGCGCGACTTCCCATTTCCAGCTGAATTCCGGATCGCTGTAGTGCGCGCCCGACAGCATGAACAGCCGCGAAAGGGCTCCGTCGGGCGTGTCGGCGATATTGGCCGGCGGCCAGCGGAGCTGCTGCAGATTGCGGCCGCCGAAGGTCGTCTCGATCTCCTTGAACTGCGCGATCCGTTCCACGGGCCCGGCGATTTGCACCCAGCCGCCGTTCATGCCCGCGTCGACGAGGTTCAGCTCGCTGAAGCTGTCGTCGCCGTTTTCCTGCATCCAGAGACGGCCCGACCGCGGATCGAACGCCATGCCGATTCCGTTTCGGTGCCCGTAGGAGAAGATTCGCTGCACCGACGCGCCGGCCTCGCCGCCGATGGCGGCGCCTGCCGCGAAGAACGGGTTGTCTCCTGGCGTCGTCCCGTCGCCGTTGAGGCGAAGGACCACTCCCGTGCGGTGCGCCTCGTCTGGTTCGGGGCCGCCGAACTGGTCGTCGGGAACGATCGGCCCGGGACACGTGGCCGTGGGGCCGCAAGGCAGGTTCTGCAGTTGACCGCGCCGCCCGACATCGCCCGTGAAGACGTAGAGCTTCCCGTCCGGTCCGAACGCGATCACGCCGCCGTCGTGGTTGCCGCGCTCCGGCTGTCCCGCGTCCTGCTGAATCGCCCGAATCCGGATGATGTTCCGATCGAGCGTGAGAGAGGTGCCGTCCCAGATGAAACGGTCCACGCGGTTTCCGAGCAGCGATGTCTGGGACAGCACGTTCGTGTCGGCGCCCGTCGTGCTCTCGGTCCAGTACAGATAGACGGCGCCGTTCGACGAGAAGTCCGGGTGCAGCGCAATACCGAGCAGGCCGCGCTCGGAACCGAAGTTGACGGCCAGATCGAGGACCGTGGACTGCACGGCGCCGCCGACGATCCGCTTCACCTGCCCGGTGTTCTTCTCGGTCACCAGGATGTCGTCGGGGCCGAGGAAGGCCATCGCGACGGGCGTAATCAGCCCGCTGACGACGGTTCTGACGGCGAGGTTCGGGACGAGGACCTGCGGTCCACTCTGCGCGTGGATCTCGGGACCGCTCGAGGCGGCATACGCGGCCAGCGCGGCGGCGGCGAGAGACAGGGACGTGCATCGGCGTGTGAATCGCATGCTGCTCCTCCTGCTGAACGATTCGCTCCGAATCCGCCTTCACAAGTCGAGTACCACCAGCGGTGGCGCGGAAAACGGGGAAGAATCGCGGGATCCGCGGGCAGCGATTACAGGCGGAGTAAGCGCGTTTTCGTCGCGCGTAAGGCGCCGATGAACGGTTCAGCCCGCCAGCACCGAGAACAGGCGATCGATGTCCGCCTCGGTGTTATAGAGGTGGGGCGCGACCCGGATCGAATCCCCTCGGAGGCCGACGTAGATGCGCGCGGCGGCAAGCCTCGCAATCAGATCTGGCGGGATGCCGCCCGGCAGCCGGACGCCGATCATGTGGCCGACGCGCTCGCTGGGCGGCTGCGTGATGTAGCCCGAGGCGGCCGCCAGCTCAGCCGCTCGATCGGTCAGCCGCGAGAGCGACGACTGGATGGCTTCGACGGTCCACGAGAGGATCTGCCCCAGCGCCGCGGCCGCGATCGGCGCCAGCACGAACTGCGAGACCTCGCCCATGTCGAACCGCCGCGCGCCGCGGCGATACTCGTCGCGGTAGTCCACCAGGCGCGCGAAGTCCCCGCTCCCCTCGCGCGCGAGCCACGAGTCCTCGAGCGGCACGCCGCGCTCGCGCCACCGCGGCGATGCGTAGAGGTAGCTGAGCGAGTACGGCCCCAGGAGCCATTTGTAGCCGACGGCGACGAGGAAATCCGGCTGGACGCACCGGATGTCGAGCGGGCACGCGCCGAGCGACTGGCTCGCGTCCACGACGAGCATCGCGCCCGCCGCCCGCGCGCGGTCGCCGACACGTGCGAGGTCGATCCGGCTGCCGTCCGTCCAGTGGCAGTGCGGCACGGACACGATCGCGGTCCGCTCGTCCACCGTGCGCAGGATCGCGTCCGTCCAGGACTCGCCGCCGGTGCGCGCGACGGTGACGACACGCGCGCCGGTTCGCTGCGCCAGCGCGCGCCAGGCGTAGACGTTCGAGGGAAACTCGCGGTCGAGAACGGCGATCGACTGTCCCGCGCGGACAGGGGCGTTCTTCGCCGCGACGGCGATGCCGTAGCTGGCGGCCGGCACGAGCGCGATCGCGTCGGTCTCGACCCCCGCCACCGCGGCCGCCAGCGCGCGAAGCTCCTCGGCGCCGCTGAAGAAATCCGCCTGGGAGATCGTCCAGGGGGCCGCCTTCCGCCTGACGGCCTCCAGTCCAGCCTCGGTCGCCGCTCGCAGCTGCGGCGACATCGTCGCGCAATTGAGATACGTCACGCCGTCCGGGATGTCGAAGAGATCCCGGGCGGGCATCGCTGAGTTCATCGGCCGTCTCCTCGCGCCAGCCTACACTGCGGCGGCGCGCGCGCGCAGAGCGGGGGATCGGCGTGACGGGACTCCGGGCGCCGCGTGAGGCGGCCATGGGCTAGACTGCGCCGATGAGCGTCGAACTCAGTCGCCGGCTGGAAGTGGCCGTGCAGGCCGTCCGCCGGGGCGGAGAGGTCAGCCGCGCCCGCATGGGCGACCCGGGATACGTCAGCTGGAAGGGAGATCGGGACCTCGTCGCCCAGGCTTCGCTGGACGTTCAGGAGGCGATCGCCTCGACAATCCTCGCGGCGTATCCGCGCGCCGGCATCCTGGCCGAGGAGGGGCCGGCCGAGGCGACCCTTCCCGTCGACGCCGACCAGCTCTGGATCGTCGATCCGATCTGCGGCAGTCTGAATTTCGTCCAGGGCATCCCGCATTTCGGGCTCTCGGTCGCGCTGCGATCCGCGGGCCGCATACAAGTGGGCGTGGTCTACGATCCTTCCCGCGACGAGTTGTTCGCCGCAACCGCGGACACCCCCGCCACGCTCAACGGCCGGAACATCGGCGTCCAGCAGATTTCCGAAGGGTCGGAGGCCTGGAGCGGCGCGATCCTGGGCACCGACTGGCCCTGCGGCGGTGACCGCCGGCGGAAGGCGCGATCGATTGTCAACGTGATGGTCGATCAGGTGCTCGCGTGCACGATGATGGGCTCGCCCGCGCTCGGCTTCTGTCACGTCGCCGCCGGACGGCTCCACGCCTACTGGCACCTCGATTTGAAGATCTGGGACATCGCGGCGGCGAGCCTCATCGTCGAGCGCGCCGGCGGCGTTCTCACCGACGCGCGGGGGATGACGTGGCTCTACTCGGATGGCGATTACGTGGCGAGCAACGGCGTGATCCACAACTCGCTGCTGAATTGCCTCCAGCCGATGTTATAGCTGCGTGCCCTTCTCCTCCAGCGCCCCCAGCACCGTCCGCTCGATCAACGTCTGGGTGACGTCCACTTTGTAGGCGTTCTGGCTCATCGGGCGAGCCACCGTTCGAATCGCGGCCGCCGCCTGCCTGATGCTGCTCCTGACGCTCCGGCCTTTGAGCTGGCTCTCGACGACCGCGGCGCGATACGGGACGGGCGCCACGCCGCCAATGACGATGCGGCCGTCCTGCCACGTGTCGCCCGCCGTGACGAACGCCGCCGCGACCGAAACCACCGCGAAGTCGTAGACCTCGCGGTTCTTCAGCTTCGTCCAGGCCTGCCTCGCGCCCGCCGCCGGCGCCGGCACGAACACTTCAACGAGCAGTTCGTCGGGCTTGAGCACGTTCTCACGCAGGACGTCTTCGCGCGGACCGGTGAAGTAGCTGTCGAACGGGACCGTGCGCTCTCCCGCCGGGCCGGCGATTTTCGCCTGTGCGTTCAACGCGAGCAGCGCCGTCGCGGTGTCGGACGGATGGACGATGTAGCAGAGCTCCCCGCCGATGATCGCGTGGTAGCGGTTGTCGCCCGTCACCGAAAAGCAGGTGTCCCCGCCCTTCTTGTAGCAGGCGAAGTCGCGCCCGCGGAGGAACCAGCAGCGCGGCCGCTGGTTGACGTTGCCGCCGAGCGTGGCGTAGTTCCGGATGAGGGGTGAGGCGACGCCGTGCGCGGCCCGCACGAGCAACGGCGCCATCGCGTTCAGCTCCTTCGACTCGACGATCTCGGTGAGCGTCGTGTTGGCGCCGATCGTGGCCCCCTTCCGATCGATCTTGATGCCGCGCAGCTGCGGGATCGTGGTCACGTCGACGAGCGCGTCGGGAAGGGGCATGCCCGGGCCCTCGACCCAGTCCTTCATCACGCCCGCGACGAGATCGCTGCCGCCGGCGAGGACCCTCGCCTTGCTGCCGAGTTTCGCCAGCAGGGCCACCGCTTCCGGAACGGTCGCCGGCTCGTAGAGTGCAAATGGCTTCATGGGCGCTCCTACCTCAGAGCCCTCAGCGCGGCCAACACCTTCTCGCGCGTCATCGGCATGTGCTCCATCCAGATGCCGACCGCGTTGTGGACGGCGGCCGCCACCGCCGCCGCCGGCGGCCCCATCGGCGGCTCGCCGATCCCGTGCGCACCGAAGACGCCGTACGCCTTCGGCCGCTCGATCATCACGACCTCGATCTGGCCGGGCGCGTCCTCGATGCTGAGCGGGCGGTAGTCCAGCATGTTGGGGTTGAGCGGGAGCCCGGTCGCCGCGTCCTGCAGCAGCTCCTCGGTGAAGACGGCGCCGAGCGCCATCACGACGCCGCCGCGAATCTGCTGCTCGACGGCGAACGGGTTGATGGCGCGCCCCACGTCGTGGGCCGCCACGACCTTCTTGACGGCGACGCTGCCGGTCCCCGTGTCCACCTCCACCTCCACCGCGTGCGCCGCCCAGGCCGTCCGCTCCCAGTCGTTGTCCTGCCGGTAGATCGCGCGTCCGAGGATCGGCATGCCGGCGGCCTGAGTCACCGCCTGCAGCGCGAGCTTCTTCGACGGATCCGCCTTGAGGACCACCTCGCCGTTCGCCAGCTCGAGGTGTTCGGGCGTCACCTGCAGCGATTCGTTCCGCTGCTTCGCGTCCGCCGCGAACTTCTGCGCGGCGAGATCCAGAATCTGTCGCCGGGCGTCCATCGCGGCTTCGTACATCCCGCGCCCCCCGGTGTTCGTCTGGCGGCTGCCGGACGTGCTCCCGGCGTCGGTCGTGTTGTCGGTGTCCACGTAGGTGGCGATGCTCACCTGATCGAGCGGCACCCCCAGCGCCTCGGCCGCGATCATCGCCATCTGCGTCCGCTGGCCGCACCCGATCTCCGTGCTGCCCGACACGCACTGCACGCTGCCGTCGGTGTTCACGATCACCTGGCCGGTGGCGGGATTCGTGCCGGCCCCGTGGCTGCACGCGTGCGCGGCCAGCCCGATGCCGTGGAACACGCCCGGCCGCACTTCTCTGCCGCGCGGCTCGTGCCACCGCTGCTTCCAGGCGATGCGGTCGGCCGCCGCCGTGATGCAGTCGCGGATGCCTGGATTGCTGAAGGGCTTCTTCGTGTCCGGATTCCCCTGCTCGTTGATGTTCTTCAGCCGGAACTGCACCGGGTCCATCCCGATCGCGTGGGCGGCCCTCTCGATCATCATCTCGAGCGCGAACGTGCCGTTCGGATGGCTGACGCACCGGTACGGGCCCGCCTTGTAGCTGTTCGTGAAGACGTCGATCGCTTCCAGCTTCAGGTTCGGGATGTTGTAGAGGTTGATGAAGGCGAACCAGGATCCGTTCGCGGCGCCGGTGCGGTGCGCACCCACGTTGGCGTACACCCGGAAGTGGCCGAACTGGATCGCGCCATCGCGGTTCACGCCGAGCTTCATCTCGTTGCGGAACGAGGGACGGTGGGTGCGCGCGATGAAATCCTCCTCGCGCGTATACATCGTCTTGACCGGCCGGCCCGTGAGGCGGGCCAGGATGGCCGTGTGCACTTCGGTGAGATCGATGCCGGAGCGGTAGCCGTACCCCGACCCCATGTACCCGTTCTGGACGACGCGGACGCGGTTCGCCGGCAGCTTCAGCGCCTGCGACAGCCCGCCGCGCGAGCCGTGCGCGTGCTGATTCGTGTAGTGCGCGACCAGACGATCCTGATCCCAGTACATGAGCGAGTTGGTCAGTTCCAGCGCGTTGTGCTGCTCGGTCGCGCGCGTGAGGACCGCCTCGATCGTCGTGTCGGCGCGACCGCCGTCCGGATTGCCGCGGACGAGCGGCGGCGTCACGCTGAGGATCGTCCCGTTCTGCCGGTTGTCCCACTGCTTGAGGGCCGACGCGCGGGCGCCTTCCATCGCGTCGAATACGGCCGGCAGCACCTCGTACCCGACCTCGATCAGCCGGATCGCGTGATCCGCGACGTGCTCGCTCTCCGCAGCGACGACGGCGATCGGGGCGCCGACCTCGAACACTTCTTCGTTGAAGAGGAAGCGGTCCGGAGGGCCGCTCCCCAGTCTGACGTCGCGGTACTCCGCCGGAAGATTGCCGCGGTGCAGAACGGCGGCGACGCCGGGGAGCGCCTCGGCCTTGCTGGCATCGACGCGCGTGACGCGGGCGTGCGGGTGCGGGCTGCGCAGCGTCCGGGTGTGGAGCATTCCCGGCATGCGCATGTTCTGGGTGTACTGCCCGAGGCTGGTGACCACACCCAGCCCGTGCAGCCGCGGGACGCGCTGCCCGACCACCGCAAACGACCGTTGCTGATCGACGCCGTCCGGCGCCGAAGGCACCGCCTGGGGCTCGGGCATGCCGAGCTTCGCGCCGTACCGCGCGATGACCGGCGCGACAAGCTCATGAAACTCACCGAGGAGCTCGTCCCACGCCGGGTCGAGCGCGAGCACGCGCCATTGATCGTCGGTCAGGCTGGCGGCATAGGCCGGCTCCTGCACGACACGCATCGCATCGACTCGGTCCATCATCGCGTGGCTCCTCGGCTCTCACCTGACGGGATGCCCGGACTGCGCGAGCAGCTGCCGCACCCTGGCCTCGTCCAGCCTCGCGGAATCCCAGGTCACGGCGATCGTCCGCTCCGAGCCGGAGACGTCCACGATGCCGGGCGTCTGCTTGAGTTCGAGCGCGATCTCGTCGTACACCTCGATGGTGCCGAGCGGCGTCACGAACTCGAACTGCTTCGACGCCTTCTCGCCCGCGGGTGCCGCCGCGGCCGTGGCCGTCATCCCGGTCTTCGGCGCGGCGCTGTAGGTCACCGGCTCGCCGCGCATCTCGGCGGCCGCCTTTCTGACCGCGCTTATGATGCCCACGTATTCGCCGCAGCGACAGATGTTGCCGGCGAGCGCCTCCGTGATGTCCGCGTCGGTCGGGTTCCGGTTGCGCTCGAGCAACGCGTAGGCGGACATGATGACGCCCCGCGTGCAGATCCCGCACTGGAACCCCCCCTCGAACCAGAAGGCGCGCTGCAGCGGGTGCAGCCCTTCGACGCCCGGGCCGCGGGTGATCCCGGCGACCGTCAGGATCTTCTGGCCGCGGCCCAGTCGCGCCGTCAGGATGCTGCACGAGGTGACGGGCCTGCCGTCCACCAGCACCGTGCACGCGCCGCACTGCGCGCGGTCGCATCCGAGGTTCGCGTTGGACAGCCCGAGCTGATAGTTCAGCGTCTCCCACAGGCTCTCGCGCACATCCACCGTGACCTCGCGCGTCTTCCCGTCGATGTCGAGCGTCACGCGGCGCGTCGTCATCGGCGCGGCCGCCGGCGACACGGGTCTGACCGGCCTGGCGGCCCGCTGATCGAGCGTGGCGGCGAAGCCCACGCCGGTCATCACGCCGACGGCGACCGCGCCGGCGTTGCTGCGGACCAGGAAATCGCGACGCGTCAGCGGCCGCGGGAGAGCGCAGGCGTCCGGTTCGACCGGCGTGTCATCCGTCACGGGACCGTCCGGCGACTTCGTGTCTTCGGCCATGGGAATGCTCCAGCCATGGGAATGCTCCGATTCGAACGGTCCAGGGGCGAAACAGGACGAGTCGGGATTCGCGATGTTACGCGCGGGTGCGGCGGTTGTAAAGGTCATGGTGGACGCTCCCGCGTGTCGTCGGATATGTTCAGAAATATCCGCTGCATCGATTAGTTTTCTAAACAACGTGCCTGGCTGGCATACCATAGCTTCATTCGTGAAATATTCACTTGACACTGCGAGCCGCCGGACATATTGATCAGGGCGCTCACCTTCGGGGGACACCCAGCTCAAAAGGAGACGTTCAATGCTCAACCGTGCCGTTACGCTCGCGTCGACTCTCGCGGTCCTCCTGCCGATCTGCGCGCAGGCCCAGCCCGCGCCTGCCGCGCCGGCGCCAGGTTCGGCTGTCAGGGTCATCAAGGCCGGGCGGCTGATCGATCCCGAGACCGGCACGGCCGCCGCCAACCAGGTCATCGTGATCGAAGGGGATCGCATCAAGGCCGTCGGCGCGAACCTCCCGATCCCGCAGGGGGCGGAGGTCATCGACCTCTCGCAGATGTCCGTGCTCCCGGGGCTCGTCGATGCGCACACACACATGGCGATCACCTACAAGGAGATCCCGGAAAACAACGTCTACTACTACACCTACGTGCAGGACTCGACGCCGCTGCGTGCCATCCAGGCCGCGTCCAACGGCATGCAGCTGCTCGCCTCGGGCTTCACCGTCATCCGCGACGTCGGCAACAACGCGCTCTACGCGGACACCGCCCTGCGGGCGGCGATCGAGCAGGGCTGGCTGCCGGGACCGACCGTGATCCCCTCCGGGCCGATGATCGGCAGCACGGGCGGCCAATACTGGCCGACCCCGGAAATGTACAAGCACCACGACATCATGTACCCCGAGTACATCGATGCGAACAGCCCCGAGGAGATCACGCGCGCGGTCCGCGAGAACCTCCTCTTCGGCGCGAAGACGATCAAGATCTGCGTGGACTGCAAGCCGTGGGGCTACTCGGTCGAGGACATGCAGCTGGTCGTCCGCGAGGCCGCCAAGGGAGGCGCCAAGGTCGACGGCCACTGCCAGACGCCCGAAGGGGTCCAGCGCGCGATCGACGCGGGCATCTACATCATCTCGCACGGCCGGGCCGTCACCTCCGAGCACCACGCGCAGATGGCGAAGAAAGGCATGTTCCTCGCCAGCACCGACACGCCGTTCACCAGGTACCGCGGCACCGAGCAGGCGTTCCAGCAGGCTGTCGCCCAGCTCCGCAGCGCCTGGGAGAAGGGCGTCCTCGTGACGTTCTCGACCGACATGGATTACTGGAACGAGCGGATGAAGCGCGACGACGGGAGCTGGATGACGCGGGGGGATCTGACGATCGACTTCCTGCGCACCTGGAAGGCCGCCGGCATCCCGAACGCGGACATCCTGAAGGCGATGACGATCAACGGCTACAAGGCGGCCGACCTCATCGCCGAGCGCGGTCCGATCAAACCCGGCCTGTACGCCGACCTCATCGCCGTCCCCGGCAACCCGCTCGACGACATCGACTCGCTGCGCAACGTGCAGTTCGTCATGAAGAACGGCGTCGTCTACAAGCGCAACGGCCGGATCGAGCCCGAGAAGTTCCTGAACCCCGGCCCGATCAAGGGCTGGAACCGGCGGTAGGCAAAGCCCGGCATCTCGTCGAGGAGTTGCCGTCTCCCGCGGGGAAGCGGCAGCTCCTCGAGCCTGTCACCGGGGGGGCGGCGCGAGCGGGCCGATGTAGGCAATCGTCTCGTCGCTGGCGATCGACGGAACCGCGCGGATGAACAGGACGACGCCGGCGACGGGCGACACGGCGTCGGCAATCTTCCGGCCGAAATAGTCGGTCACCATCCCCACCTTCATTCCGGCTTCCACGTACTGTCCGCGTCGCACGAGCGGCTGGAAGACGCCGTTCGTGCCGCCCGGCACGCGCTCGATCCGATCGATCCAGACCGGCCGCTCGATCGGCGCCGGCCGGCCGTCGATCATCTCCAGCTGCCGCATCACGCTCGCGGTCCCGTCGACCAGCACGCGGATGTCGTCCGGCTCGGTGGTCCCCGCGTGCCCCGCCTCGACGATGATCGTGGGCGTGCCGCGGGCGCTCGACGCGCCCGAGATGCTGGTGAGGTTCGACGCGTCCGGCGGACGCACCGTCGAGAGGACGATGTGATCGATCCCGAAGGCGAGGACCATGGCGCGGGACGCGGCGTCCTGGGCTTCGCGTCCCGTTCGCGGCCAGTACGCGAACGGATAGAGGCTCTCGTCGAGGTCGCCGCCGTGGAAGTCGATCAGGTAGTCGGCCCGTGCGAGGACCTCGCGCGTGATGAGAGCGCTCGCGCGGTCGGTCTGCGAGCCGGAGGCGCTCCCGGGATAGCGCCGGTTCATGTTCCTGCCGTCCACCGGGTGGGGATGGGGCACGATCGCGTGAAACGACCGCGGGTTGACGAGCGGAACGGCGATCACGGTGCCGCGGATCGACGCCGGCTCCAGCGACTGAATCAGCCGCACGACGGCAAGGATGGACGCGTACTCGGTCCCGTGCGAGCCCGCGACGAGCGCGAGCACGGGTCCCGGGCGGGGGCCGTGGATCACCGCGACGGGAATCGACAGCCCCGCGTCGGCAGCGGCGGGCACCTCGATCGCGCCGAACGCCTTCTGCCCGCGAGCCGCCCGTGCGGTGCCGACGGTGAAAGTGGTCTGGTCCTGAGCGGCGGCGGTCGCGACTCCGAGCCAGACGCCCGCGAGCGCGAGGGTGGCGCGGCAGCGCAGCGTGGGACGTTTCATGTCAGACGTTCAGGCACACGACGCGCGTGTCGGTCATCTCCTGCAGCGCGAAGCGAATGCCCTCCCGGCCGATGCCGCTCATCTTCGTGCCGCCGAACGGCATCACGTCGAGTCGGTAGTCGGTCGAGTCGTTCACGATCACGGCACCCACCTCCAGGCGCCGCGCTGCGGCAAACGCGTCGCTGAGGCGTTCGGTGAAGATGGCCGCGTGCAACCCGTAGTTGACGGCGTTCGCCGCCTGGATGGCGTCATCGAGCGAACCGACTTCGTACAGCGACACGACCGGCCCGTACGCTTCCTCCGAGTCGAGGCGCACGCCGCGCGGCACGCCCGAGAGGACCGTCGGCGGCACGAGCGCGCCGCGGCGCCCGCCGCCCGCCAGCACGGTGGCGCCGCCGTCCACCGCCTCGCGAATCCACTGCTCGACGCGCTCCGCCTCGCGCTCGCTGATCATCGCGCAGACGTCGGTCGTCGCGTCCATCGACGATCCGGCGCGGAGCGTGGCGACGTGCGCCACGAACCGCTCCGCGAACGCGTGGTAGATCTCGCGATGGATCAGGACGCGCTGCACGCCGAGGCAGTTCTGTCCCGCCTGGGCGAAGGCGCCGTCCGAGATCGCGCGCACCGCGCGATCGAGGTTGGCGTCCGGCATCACGATCACGGCTGAATTCGACCCCAGCTCGAGCGACAGCTTCTTGATCCCGGCGTTTCGCGTGACGCGCGCGCCGGCGGCCAGCCCGCCGGTGAACGTGACCATGCGGACGCGCGGATCCGAGACGAGCGCATCGCCCAGATCGTGGCCGCCGCCGAAGACGACGTTCAGACGCCCCGGCGGCAGGCCGGCCTCGGTGAGATCGCGCGCGAGCTGGTAGGGCGACAGCGGCGTCCGCGACGCCGGCTTCAAGACGACGGCATTGCCGCCGGCGAGCGCCGGCGCCACCTTGTGCGCGGCGCTGGCCAGCGGATCGTTGAAGGGGGTGATCGCACCGATCACGCCGACCGGCACGCGGAAGTAGTAGCCGACGCGGTTCTCGGAGCCCACGCGGCTGTCGAACGGCAGGGTCTCGCCGGCCAGACGGCGCCCCTCCTCGGCGGCGAGCCGGAGGATCTGCGCCGCGCGCGGCGGCTCGCGCCGCGCTTCGCGAATGGTCTTACTCCCTTCGGCGGCAATGTGCCAGGCGTACTCGTCCTGCCGTTGTTCGATCAGGGCGGCCGCCCGGAGCAGCACGTCACAGCGCGCGTGCACCGGAAAATCGGTCCGCAGGGCGTCGACCGCCGACCGAATGGCCTCGTCGACGTCCGCGACGGTTCCCCTGGGCACGCGCCCGGCGAGGGTGCCGTCGAGCGGGTTGCGAACTTCGATCGTCTCGTCGCGATCGATCCATCGTCCGCCGACCAGCAAGGCGCCCGAAGTCGCCACCATGTCAGCGCCGTCCCGCCCCCCTGGCACCCGTGTCATCGATTCACCCCACCGCCCGATCCGCGGCCGGTCCGGCCGGATCGGGATCAGAAATCGATCCGGAATCCGAACTGCTGGCGCTGCTTCGGCAGCTGCGTCAACGGCAGGCCGAACGCCGAGGACTCGAGGCTGCCCTGGTACCGCAGGAAGTTATCCGTGTTGAACAGATTGAACACTTCCCAGAACACCGACCCCGTGACGCGTCCGACGCGCACGAGCTTGCTCAGGCGGACGTCCACCGTCTGCTCGCTGTCGCCGCGGCGCGAGTTCTTCGGCTCCGGG
Organism: Acidobacteriota bacterium; assembly: GCA_016184105.1. Lineage (NCBI taxonomy): Bacteria > Pseudomonadati > Acidobacteriota > Acidobacteriota bacterium. Next base: position 25,777 of record JACPDI010000005.1, on the reverse strand, counting down.
CGATCCGGGAACGGATCGGTATCCAGCTGGAACCGGGTGGACACGCTGTAGGGCAGCGCGCTGCGATACACCCACACGCCGGCCAGCTGGATGTCGAGCGGCAGCAGCAGGGATCCGTCAAACACGTAATTATGCCGCCGATCGTTGTCGTCCGGCCCGAGATCCTCATCCAGGTCGAACGGGTTCGTGGTGCCGCTCACGCTCAGGCCGACGCTCGTGTTCGACGTGGCTTTCGCAAGCGTGTACGACACGCCGAACTGCGCGTGGTCCGAGTGCCGGTACTGCACGCGGCTGAGCAACCCATGGTAGCGGATGAACCCGCCGTTCGAGTTGATCGCGATCCGGGTGAAGCGCGGGTCCTTGATCACGTACCGGCCGTCCACCCGCTCGAAGTTGACGTTGACGCCCGTCGGCGCGTCGAACTCGCGCCGGAACGTGTAGTCGACCGACGCGGAAAGCCCGGGCCGCAACTCGTGCGTCACCCCGCCCGTCGCATGCAGGCTGTACGGGATCTTGAAGTTCGGGTCGTTGCCGAGGATCGTCTCCCGCCCCACGCTGGCCTTCGACACGTCAGGGAAGGCCGGGAAGCTCTCGGCGAGCCACCGCCGCAGCGCCGCGCGGCTGCCCGCCGGGTCCGCCGGGTTCCAGAACGGGTTCTGTTCGGGCAGGTTCGCGTCGAAGATGAAGCGCTGCTCGGAGAGCAGCGTCTCAATCGCGTAAATGACGGTCCAGTTGAAATGATTCTGGTTGTAGTAGAGCCCCGAGCTGGCGCGCAGCGTCGTCCGCCGGTCGTCGGTCGGCGTCCACACGACGCCGGCCCGCGGCGCGATGTTGTTCATGTCGGCGTTCGACTTCACGAGCGGCGGCGCGCCGCCGAAGCGTCTCACGATCCGGTCGTTGTACGGATCGATCAGGCCGTTGAGGACCAGCGGCGTGCGATCGAGATCGTACCGGACGCCGGCATTCAACGTCACGTTCGGCGTGACCTGCCAGGTGTCCTGCACGAATGCCGAGACGTTCCAGGCCGGGTACTCGCCGCGCGTTTCGCCGATGCCGCCGCTGAAGTTGTCCGGGTAGCTGACCGGGTCGTTGATGTTGAACGCGCGGTCGGTCGGAAAGCTCCAGCGTCCCTTGTGCGGCGCTTCGACGTCCATGTGCATGCTCATGCGCGCGAGCTGCCCGCCGAATTTCACCTGGTGGTTGCCCCAGACGAACGAGAAGTTGTCGGTGAAGGTGAGGATCGTCTCCCCTTCCAGGCCGGTGAACGCCGTGGCGCCGAAGTTGCCCCCGGGGTAGCTCCTGGTGGCGAACGTGCCGTTCTGCCCCATCCGGCCGTCGCGCCGGAGCAGCTCGAAGCCGCCGGCGCCCGCCATGTTGGAGATGATCCACGGCAGGTTGCGCCCGTAGTAGACGCGGAACTCGTTGAAGCGCGCGTTTCCGAGCGTGGTGGCGAGGTTGCCCATCACGTTCCACAGCGGCCCGGTGAACGTGTAGCGCCGTTCGTCCACGTCGAGCGGGCTGCTGCCCAGGCTCAGGCCCATGTCCTTCTTGTCCGTGTTCGTGTAACGGAACGTGAGCCGGTTGTTGCCGCCCGCGTTCCAGTCGGTCTTCGCGATGTACGTGAGGTTCTCGACGCCGGTGTTGACCGAGGACTCGAATCCCTGGTTGCGCCAGTAGGACGAGATGCCCAGCACCTCCGTCGCGTCCTGATTGAGGTTCTGGATCCCGCTGAAGAAGAACAGCCTGTTCTGCTTGAGGGGGCCGCCGAGCTGCGCGCCGATGCGCTGCTGCGAGAAGGGCGGCGCCTCATCCAAGAACACCGGCTTGCCGCCGTCGAACCGGCCCGCAAAGGGAGCCTTGTCGAGCGCCTCATCGCGGAAGAAGCCGTACACGCGCCCCTGGAACGCGTTCGAGCCGCTGCGCGTCACCACGTTGATCAGGCCGCCGGACGCCTGGCCGTACTCCGCCCCGAACGCGTTGGTGTGCACCTGGAATTCCTGGATCCAGTCCTGCGGAAATTCGTTGGACTGGCGTCCGTAGAACTGCATCGCGTTCGACGCGCCGTCCACGACGATCGAATTCGACGTCGGCCGCGCCCCGCCGACCGAAACGCCGGTGCCGGCGCCGGTGCCCGTCGCGCCCGATGCGGTGGTGCCCGGCGCAATCATCGCCAGCTGCGCGAAGTCGCGCGAGATGATCGGCAGATCGTCGATCATCTTCTGGTCGACGGTCGTCGCGACGGTGTTCTCCGTCGTGATGATCTGCGAGGTCCCGCGCACGTCGACGGTCTCGGCCAGCGCCGAAATTCTGAGCGTCAGGGCGATCGTCAGTTCCTGTCCGACGCGCAGGTCCAGATTCGCCTGGCGCGCCGTGGCAAACCCCGCCAGTTCCGCCGTCAGCTCATAGGCGCCGACCCGCAGATTGCTCAAGTAGAACTGCCCGCGCTCCTCCGTCATGGTGGTCTGCGCGGTGTTGGTCGCCAGGTGGCGTGCGGTGATCGTCACGCCGGGCAGGACGCCACCCTGCTCGTCAACGACCGTGCCGCGGAACGTGCCCATGCTCGTCTGCGCGAGCGCAGGCGACAGCAGGGCCGCGTGGAGTGCGAGGGCGACGATGAGCGTCAGCCCGGTTTTCTGCGTAAACATCAGTGGTCTCCTCCGTGCGTGGCCAAGTAGTAGGGCAGAACCGGTGACGATGAACGTCGGGCGCGCTGGCGCGGCTGCGGCGTTAAGGGGACGAAATATACACCGGCGAAGCCGGCGGTCAAGGAATATTCTAAAAATTTATTCGATTTTTCCGGTTTTAGCTGTTATGGTGAACACATCTGAAAAATTACCTTCATCCGTGTTTTTTCTGAACACGGGCAAGGAGGGCTCGCGAATGCCGGTGTACAGCTCCCACCTGGTGAGTTACGAGGGTCTGCGTGTCGGCGAGCGGATCCGTACGGAACGGCAGGCCCGCGGTCTCACGCTGAGGTCTCTAGCCGAAGCGTCGTCGATTTCGACCGCGAGGCTGTCGGAAATCGAAAACGGCCTTCACGTCATCGATCTCGGGCAGGTGCTGCGGATCGCCGCGGCGCTCGGGCTGCCGCCGGATCACTTCGTTCCGACCGACACCAGGCGTCCGTACCACATCACGCGTGAGGCGGATGCGCGCGCGAAGCCCCCTTCGGGAATCACGTCGGAGGGCACCGGCGCGGGGCACGCGGACGTCCGGCTCTCGCCGCTGGCCGATCTGTTCGTCGGCCGCCACATGGAGCCGGCGTTCGGGCGGATCTTGCCGGGCCCCGTCGGCGCCCTGCAGTGGAGCCACCAGCATGAGGAGGAGTTCCTCTTCGTGCTGCGCGGGCGGATCGAGTTGTCGATTCACACGCCCGGCGGGGTGGTGCGCGAAAAGTTGGCGGCGGGGGACGCTGTGTATTTCCGATCGGATCTCCTCCACGCGCTCCGGTCGCTCGACGAGGAACCGGCCGAGACCATTCAGGTGTTCTGCTCCCTCTCCGGCCTGACGAAGACCGGCTTCGGAGTCTCGATCAGCGAGGTGCAGCAGGATCGCGGGCTGGACGTCGCGCAGCAGACAGGGCACAAGCTGAGGCTGCTGCGCGAGATGCACGGCTGGCCGGAGCCGCGCGTGGCGGAGATGGTGAGCGTGCCGGAGCGCCAGCTCCGGCAGATCGAGCGCGGCGATCGGCCGGTGCCGCTCGATCTGATGCTCGCGCTCGCGAAGCTGTATCGAAGACCGCTGCGCGAGCTGCTCGGGCAGCCGGCGGGCAACGGCCCGCATTACTATGTTCAGCGCGCGGATCAGACCGCGGCGCAGCCGAGCCGCACGCGGCGAACGCCGGTGGAACGGCCGGCGGCGCCGAAATCAAAGACCTGCCAGGCGTTCTCGGAAGGCTACCCGGGGCGCAGCATGTACCCCTACCTGCTGCGGCTGCTCAACGTGGACATCGAGACCCTCACGATGCACGAGCACCACGGCCAGGAGTTCGTGTATGTCCTCGACGGCGAGCTCGAGCTGACCACGTTCGTCGGTGACGAGCAGGTGAAGGACATCCTGCGCCCGGGCGACTCGTGTTACCTCGATTCGAGCGTGCCGCATCTGCTGCGCGGGCAGACGCGCAGCCCGTTCTCGAAGACGATGGCCGAGGTCATTGATGTGTTCTGGTGCCCGCTCGGAGAGGGGTACTTGTTCGAGGACTAGGAGACTGCCATGCCCGGCCGTCTCGCTGTGAACCGCTGAACCCTTCCACGACCTGCTCGGGCGGCATGGGCAGCAGCCGCTGGATGTCGCGAAGGAGTTTCCGGTCGGCCCCCGACACGAGGGAGACCGCCACCCCGGCGCGCCCGGCGCGCCCGGTGCGGCCGACGCGGTGGATGTAGTCTTCGGCCACCATCGGCAGGTCGTAATTGATCACGAGCGGCAGCTCCGCGATGTCGAGACCTCGGGCGGCGATATCGGTCGCGACCAGGACTCTCACCCGGCCCTGCCTGAAATCACCGAGCGCGCGGGTCCGCACCGCCTGGCTCTTGTTGCCGTGGATGACCGCGGCCACGATCCCGGCGCGGGTGAGCCAGTCGCCAATCCGGTCGGACCCCCGCTTCGTCTTGCAGAAGACGAGCGCCTGCTCGCCGCGCGGCTGTTTCAGGACGTGCACCAGGAGGTCGCGCTTGCGGTCGTCGGCGACCGGATGGATGCGATGGGTCACCGTCGGCGCGACGGCATGCCCGGCCGACACGTCGACGTGAACCGGCGTGCGCGTGAATTCTTTCGAGAGCCGCACGACGCCCGGGGGCAACGTGGCCGAAAACAGCAGCGTCTGCCGCGTGCGCGGCAGCGCCGCGGCCACGATGCGAAGCGGCGGCAGGAACCCCATGTCCAGCATCCGGTCCGCTTCGTCCAGCGTGAGGATCTCCACCTTCGTCAGATCCACCGTGCGGCGTTGCAGGTGATCGATCAGCCGGCCCGGCGTGGCGACCACGACGTCGGTGCCCCGCTGAAGCGTCTGCACCTGCGCGCGCATCGGCACGCCGCCGAAGATGGCCGTGACGCGCAGGTTCGCGGGGGCTCCGTACTCCGCGAGCGCGCGATGGACCTGGACCGCCAGCTCGCGCGTGGGAACGAGCACCAGCCCGCGGGGAGCGCGACGCGCGCCGGCGCTGCGCGTCATCAAGCGGTGCAGCATCGGCAGGCCGAACGCCGCGGTCTTCCCGGTCCCGGTCTGCGCGCGCGCCAGGAGATCGGCGCCGCTGAGGACCACCGGGATCGATTCAGCCTGGACGCGCGTGGGATGGTCGTAGCCCAGTCGTGCGAGCGGAGTACAGAGCGCGGGTGAAAGCCCGAGTGTCGAGAACGGCATGTGAATATTGTCGGCGTTTCTGGCGCCCGTCGTGGGCGCAGAAGGAGGGTGGGGCGGAGCAGCGTGGCTGCTCCGCCCTCACGGGGTTTACCAGCGAGGCTCGGACCGGCGGCCGCGGGAATCGCCCCCGCCGAATCCGCCCGACCCGCCTTCTTTCGGCCTCGCTTCGTTGACGACAAGGCGACGGCCCCCGAGCTCTGTTTCATTCAGCTGGGTGATGGCCTGCTGCGCCTCGCCGCCCGTGCTCATTTCCACGAACGCAAACCCGCGGGCGCGTCCGGTGGCCATGTCGCGCATCACTTTCACCGTTTCGACGGTGCCCGCGCGTGCGAACAATTCCTGGAGCTCGGTTTCTCCCGTTTCGTACGAGAGGTTTCCGACGTACAACTTCCGATTCATGAACTTCTCCTCTGCCGCAACATGCGACAAGCGCGTCGCCAAAGCGACGTCGTGTCCGGACGTCCGGATGGACGCCGGGCGGATTTCGTCTCGTAGCTGAGCAGGACTAAAGGAGGAGCGAGTCAGGAAGGCTCGATTCGCCTACAGATGTCAGAGTGCGGGGCAAGATCCGATGAGGGAGTATAGCACAAGCTCGCGCCGCTCATCGTTGCACACGCCTTCAGCGTCCGCCGGCGGCCTCTACGGAATCCGCGTCGCCTGCCAGGCGACCATTTTCCAGCCGTCACCGGTCTTCGCCCATACTTCGATGAAGCGGAGGTCGTTCGTGCGTCGCTCGCCCGCGACACGTGCAGCCGTTCGTACGCGACCGGTCAGGATGGCGGTTGTGCCGTAAACCCTGCTCCGCACCTCGTCGAGCGCGAAGTCCTCGTAGCGGGTTGCCCCTGACAGCAGGGGCTGAAGATACGAGGTCTTCGAGTCCACTCTTCCGTTGGAGTGGGTATAGACCATATCCTCCGCCAGCAGATCCTGCAGCGCGCCGTAGTCCTGGCGCGTCAGCGCCTGGAACCGCTTCAGCTGCAGTCCCCGAACGGCGTCGCCTTCATCAGCCGCGAGCGCGCTGCGCCCGCTCCAGGGGAAGAAGATGAGGCCGACCATCACCAGGCAAGCCGTCCGCGTCATCGCAACTCGCGCCTCCGCGCATCCACGACAGTGCTCAGTCCCCGCACAAAGGCCTGTTCGGTCGCATGGCTGTCGAGGACCTCTGCCCGACACCCGGCGATCTGCAGGAGGTGCCTCCAGGCGTGCGGCACGGCCGCGGGCCCGGTAACCAGAACGGCCTCGCCCGCTCCAAGGCGGCCCGACGCCGTCAGACCGTCCAGATCGACCGCCACGCACGCGCCCACGAGCCAGTTCAGACGTTCGGCGGCACCCGCTGCCGCAGATTGATCGAGCAGACGCACCTGAAACATCGCTCTCGGCAGTCCCCATTTCCGCGCCGCGGCCGCGCCCGCCTCGAGCCACTCGCGGTCACAGGTGTGCATCGGCTGCGAAGGCAGCGACGCGTTGAGCAGCGTCGCGGTCTGGACGGCGTGCACGATCTCTCCGCCGAGTGATGTACGGCTGCCGGCCACTCGTCCATCGGCGTCCGTCCAGATGAGTTTCCAGTGCGAGCCGGCCGTAAGCAGCAGACCCCCGCGCCGCAGCAATCCGCTGTCGGTCAGGCCCACGGCCAGCGTTTCCTCGCCCCGCATCACGTCCAGCTGCTCCACGGAAGCCGCTGCCGCGCCGGTCCGTACTCCGGGAACGAGCAACATCGGCAGACGTGTAATGTCGGTCGGATGCAGGATGACCGCGGCTGCCGACAGGTCCTGCGCCGAAGCGGGCGCAGCGACATGAGGTACGTCCGCGAGTCCGAGCGGCGACGTGATCATCCCGGCGGCTGCGACGAGGCCGACAGGATGATCTGCCGAGATCTGTTCGATCAGCTGGCGAACCGTCTGCCTCAGGAGTGCGGTGCTCCCGGTCCGGACGCTGTCGCGCACGCCCACGGAGGCAGCGGCGCGCCGGAGGATCGTCCCGCCCGAGACGAGCCAGGCCCTGCTGTTGGTGGAGCCGACGTCGAGCATCGCGATCGGTGCGGTCGGCATCAGGCCGGCGGTCTCATCGCGCTCACGAAACTGCGCGCCCGTTGTTCAAGGTTCCCGGCCGCATCGGTTCCATCGCCGAGCAGGGGCGTTCCGATGCCGACCGCCCAGGCGCCGGCCCTGGCGAAGCGGTGCGCGTCCTCGAGCGTGACGCCCCCGGTTGGGACCAGCCGCACGTCGGGGAAGGGCACGAGGAGCGCTCGAACGAAGTCCGCGCCGAGCGTCCGGGCCGGGAACAGCTTCACCGCCGCGGCACCGGCGCCTGCGGCCAGTCGCACCTCCGTGGGCGTGTAGGCTCCCGGAATCGGAGTCAGCCCGAGCCGCAGCGCGGTCGATATCACGTCCGGATCGACAACCGGAGACACGGTAAATCGAGCACCGGCGTCATGGACCTTCTTGACCTCGTCGCACGTGAGCACGGTTCCCGCTCCCACCACGAGGCGACCCGACGCGTGCCGCACGGCGCGCGAGATCTGGAGCAACGCGTCTGGTGAGTTCAGGCTGATCTCCACCGCCCGCACGCCGCCCGCGTGGATGGCGCCGATAATGCCCGGGAGACGCTCCAGGTATCCGCCGCGCAGAATGGCAATGACTCCGCACGCGTCGATGGCGGCCCGCACATCGCTCCCGGGATCCTCGCCGCTCATGCCTCTCTCGCGGTGACCCGGGCGAGCGCCTCTTCGTTCCACTCCACGCCGAAGCCGGGCGCTTCGGGCACGTACGCCGTTCCCTGGTCGACCCGGAACGGCGTTCGAACCAGCGCATTGCCGAGCGGTCCGGAAAGCTTGCCGCCCCCCTCCATGATGACGCAGTTCGCCGTGGCCACTGCCAGGTGCAGCGAGGCGGCAAAGTACAGGACTGTGCCGGTGCTGACGTGAGGCGTCCAGAGGGCACCGTAGGCATGCGCGAGCGCCGCGATGCGCTGGCACTCGCTGATCCCGCCGGCGCGGCACACATCGGGGTTGATGATGTCGGCGCCGCGCGCGGTGAGCAGGTCGCGGAACTGGAACCGGTTCGACAGCATCTCGCCGACGCACACCGGGGTGTCAAGCGCCGCCGCCAGTTCGGTGTAGGCCGGCCAGTCGTCTGGCAGCAGCGCATCCTCGAACCAGCCGATGTTGCCGATCCGATCGAAAATCCGGCCGACCTGAATGGCCTCGTACAGCTTGAACGCCCCGAGCGAGTCGAGACACACCTGCCCGTGGGGCCGCATCGCTGCGGCCACCGCCTCGACTCGTTCCACGTCGCTCGTGTTCTCTCCCTTTCGGAATCCCATCTTGACGACCTTCAGGCCGCTCGCCACCGCCCGCTCGGCGGATTGGACGAGCGCCTCGGCGGTCGCTCCGCCTATCCCGGTGTAGAGCGGTATGCCGTCGCGATATTTGCCGCCGAGGAGCTGATAGACAGGAACCCCCATCGCGCGGCCCAGGAGATCCCAGAGCGCGAGGTCTACGCCGGCGAGCGCCTCGAAGTGTGCACCCGTGGAGTACCCGCGCACGCGCTCGGTGGAGAACATCCGCTCCCAGAGAGGATTGATCCACCGAGCGTCCTGCCCGCGCAACAGTGGCGCGAACAGATCGCTGAGGATGCGCTGGTGCATGCGCGGGGCCGACGGCGAGTGGCATTCGCCCCAGCCGACGAGTCCCTCCGTGGTGGTGATCTTGACGAGCGTGGCCTGCTCGTAGCCCTTGAAGCGTGTGGGCGTGGCGTGGTCGAGGCGATTCCACATGCCGGGCCCCCCGGTCACGGCCCCGACGCGAGGCTGCATCAGCGGTTCGTCGAAGCCAATCCGATCGGGTGGCGTTCTGATGACGATCGGCTCGACGCGCTCGATAATCAGCGGCCGCAAGTCGGACACCTGGCCCCGCGCGCTCTGCGCCGCGCGGGCGGAGGCGCCGGGCGCCCCTGACGCGAGAGCGGCCAGGCCGGTCCCACCGAGGAGTTCACGTCGCGTGAGAATTGTGGTCATCGGTTTCCGCTCACGATCACGCGGGCCAGTGCGGCCTCGTCGAAATCCACGCCGAGTCCGGGGCGCTCGGGCACACGCGCGACACCCGGTTTCATGTCGAGAGGTTCGCGAAGCAGCACGTTGCCAAGAGGACCGTCGTGTTTGTAACCGTCGTACACTTCCATCATGACGGCGTTGGGGGAAGACACGGCCATGTGAATCGAGGCCGCCATGTAGGGCGCCGTCCCCGTGCTGACATGCGGGGTCCAGATCACGCCGAAGATGTCGGCCAGCCAGGCAATCCGGCGCGCTTCGGTGATGCCGCCGCAGCGGCAGATATCCGGATTGACGATGTCGACGCCGCGCGCGGCCAGCAGGTCGCGGAACTGAAACCGGTTGCTCAGCGCCTCCCCGGCGCAAATCGCGGTATCCACGGTTCTCGTCAGGTGGGGGTAGTGCAACATCTCCTCGGGCAGCAACGGGTCTTCAAACCACGCAATCTGGCCGAGTCGATCGAGTTCGCGTCCCATGCGGGTTGCCTCGGCAAGCGTGAAGGTGCCGAGTGCATCGACGGCAAGCTGCGCCCTGGGGGCCACCGCGCTCGAAATCTCGCGAACCAGGGCGAACTCTGCGCTGTCCGGGCCGGTCCGGAGCGCCATCTTGAGCACGCGGAACCCCGCGTCCACCATCGCGTTGGCCCGGTCCGCTGCGTTTTGTCCCGCGTGCCGTCCCGTGTACGTTCCAGAAAGCGTGGCGTACGTGGAGATCTCTGCGCGATAGCGGCCGCCCAGCAGCTGGTATACCGGCACGTTCGCCCACTTGCCCAGCAGATCCCAGAGCGCGAGGTCCACCCCCGCCATCGCTTCAAGATGTGAGCCCGTCGAGTACCCGCGCACGCGCTCGCTCGTGTACATCCGCTCCCAGAGCGCCTCCACCTGCCGCGCGTCACGGCCGACAAGAAGCGGCGCAAGGAGGTCGCTGATGATGCGCTGGTGCACGTGTGGCGCGGACGGGGCATGGCATTCGCCCCAGCCCACGAGACCCTCATCTGTCGTGATCTTGACGAGCGTGGCCTGCTCGTAGCCCCGCTGCCGTGTCGGACTGGCGTGGTCGAGCCGGTTCCACAGACCGCGACCGGGCGTGGTGCTTCCCGGCGGCGCCAGTTCCACGACGTCGTTCTCAGCCACGGTGTCGTGCGGGACACGGATGACAATGCCCTCGACGCCGCGAATGCGGAGCGGCGCCAGTCTGGTGCGGGCGTGGTACTGGTGCCCGGCGGCGATGAGCGTCTCTTCCTGAAATGACCGGCCAACGAGCTGCAGGCCGATCGGCATCCCGTCTTTCGTGAAGCCGCACGGCAGGGCGAGCACTGGACTGCCGGTCAGGTTGAACGGCGCCGTATACGCGGCGCCGTGCGCGAAGCTGCCCTTCCTCACCTTTGCGTCCGTTCCTTCGTTCCCGTAGGAGCCTCCGCCCGGCGTGGCAGGGGTCACCGGCAGAATCAACGCGTCAACCTGCTCGAAGGCCTGATGCAACTCTCCGCAGATCAGTGTTCTGGCTTTTTGCGCTCTGAGGTAATCGCGCGCGGTCAGAAAACCGCCCCTGGCGATATTCCTGAAAGCCGCCCCATACTGCCCGCGCCGATCGCGGAGGTTCGGGAAGTGGTACTCGAACGCCTCGATCCGCATGATCGTGTTGTAGCCCGCAGCGCACGCGTACGTCAGATGCGGGACCGAAGCTTCCCGGATCGACGCGCCGAGGAACCTGAACACCTCGACCGCTCCGGCGATCGCCTCCTCGACATCCGACTCCAACCCGACTGCCTCGACGTAATCCGGGCAGGTAGCGATGCGCAGCCCGCGAACCGGTTTCGAGGTCGCGCCTCCATAGTGCGGAACCGGCAGCCGGCTGGTTGTGGCATCAGCCGGATCGAACCCGGCGAGGACCTCCAGCACGAGAGCGGTGTCGCGAACCTCCCGGGCGATCGGTCCCATGGTATCCATCGAGTAGCTGAGCGGGATGACCCCCGACCGTCCGATCCGTCCGTATGTCGGCTTCAAGCCCGTCACGCCGCAAAACGCCGCCGGGATGCGGATCGATCCTCCGGAATCGCTGCCGACCGAAGCCATCGCGAGCCCCGCCGCCACGCCAACGGCGGACCCGTTGCTCGATCCGCCCGCCGAGCGTTCGAGGTTCCACGGGTTCCGTGGCGCCTTCACGAAATCGTCTCCGGTCGACCCGCCGGCGAACGTGAACTCGGAGAGCGCCACCTTTCCCAGGAGGACCGCGCCGGCCGCGCGGAGGCGCGTCACCAGCGACGCGTCCCTTTCGGGAACCCAATCCTTCAGTACGCGCGACGCGGCGGTCGTCCGCACCCCGGCCGTCGCGATGTTGTCCTTGAGCGTGACCGGAATTCCAAACAGCGGCCCGGCGGCCGGCGGTCTTCGGGAGGTGGCGTCGCGCGCCTCGCGGAGCGCCTCTTCACGCGTCACGGTGATGAAACTACCGAGCGCACCATCGAGCGCGTCGATCCGCGAGAGGTGCGCCTCGGTCAATTCCAGGGGGGACAATTTCCGCCGTCGCATGAGGTCCGACGCCTGGGCGATCGACAGAAAGCACAGCTCGCTGCTCACGATTTTCCCTCGGCTCGGGGCGCTCGGTCTTCAGCGCGGAACGAACACGAACGCCGGATCACAGTCATCGAGGGCGAGCTCCTCGAGCAGGGCCGCCTCCTCGAGCACGGGCTGGGCGAAGCCCTCGAGATCGGCCCGCTGGGCGGAATCAAGCCCCAGCGCGTCGACGGGCCGGGAAGCGACCTGTCTCTCGCCGCCCGCGAGCACCTCGCAGAACGGCGCGAGGGTGCCAACGGCGGTCAACGCGGTCAGAAAACGGCGGCGAGTCTGGTCGCTTCCCATGATCTCCGGGTGCGTCAGTACGCGAGCCGGAGCCCCAGCTGAATCTCCCGCGGCGATCCGACGCTCGTGATCCGGCCGAACTGCGGAGTCCCGAACACGCGGCCGGGAATTCCGAACTGCGGGGTGTTGAAGGCGTTGTAGGCGTCGATGCGGACCTCCAGCGACCGGCCTCCCCCTAGACGTACCTGCTTACGCAGGCCGAGATCGACCAGCTTCGTGGGCGGCCCGACGACGATGTTGCGTCCGGCGCTTCCGTAGGCGAAACGCGCCGGTGCGGCGAAGGCGCCCGTGTTGAACCACTGCGCTGTCGTCTTCGGGCCGTCGTTTGGATCGCCGATAAGGTCTGGCCGGATGGTGCCGCGGGACGTGTTCGCGGGATTGCCGCTCATGATGACCGTGAAGGGCGCTCCGGTATGGAGGTTCACGCTCGCCGAAAGCTGCCAGCCCTTCAGGAACGCGCCGGCGATGCCGGTGAGGCGCTCACCCAGCGGAAGCGCGTAAATGAGATTCAGCTTGTACTGGTGCGTGAAGTCGATCGCGCACCGTCCGCGCTGTCCATCGAAGCGATCCAGCTGGTTCTGCGGTTCCTGGTCCTCGGTTCCCACCGTGCTGGTGGCGGGCGAACTCTTCGTATCGATGCATCTGGAGTACGTATAGCTCGAGAGGATATTGAGGCCGTGCCAGCCGACATTCTGAATGCGGAAGTCCACACCGTCGTAGGAGGCCTCGGCCTCCGACGCGAACACGCGGACGTCTCCGAAAGCGGGATTCGGCCGGCGGGCCTGCACCGGGCCCGGCCCCGGCGGCGGCGTGTTGCGCGTGTATGCGCTGTCCAAATCATTCGTCGTCGAGCCGACGTAGCTCATCTCGGCCACCCAGTCCCCCGGCAGCTGGTGCTGCACGCCCAGGCTCCAGACCTGTGCGCGGCCCGGACCGTAGTCGCGGGGAACGGTCGTGAGCGTCGGCGGCGGCGTCGCCCCCAATCGGCCGTCCAGGAAGCCGTTGGCGAGCGTGAGATCGGGGTTCGCCAGATTCGTGTTGAACGTGTCCTGGCGGCTTCGCGGCGGGTTGCGGTTGATGAGCGACACGTTGGCCATCGTCGGCTGCGTGAGATAGTGACCGTACCCGCCGCGGATGACCGTGCTCCCGCCCCAGCGGTATGCGACGCCCAGCCTCGGCGCCAGATCGTGACTGGGGTCGTTGAGCGCCCCGTCCGTTCCCGGATCCGGAAAGAAGGTGAGCGTATCGAAGTCGAAGTTCGTGGTGTTGCCGAGCCTGTCGCGGTACACCCCCGCGTATTCGTAGCGCAGCCCCAGGTTGAAGGTCACGTTCGAGGACAGCTTCCAGTCATCCTGAACGTAGCTATGGAAGTGATTCTGCTGCAGCTCGGAGGAGAGCAGGAAGGGTATGCGGTCGGTTCGCGTGGGCAGGCCGAGGATGAAGTCGGCGAATGCGTTGCCGGTGAGCTGTCCGGTGAAGCTGAAGCTGCCCTGGTTCGAGGCGTTAATCGTCGTAAAGTCCTGGTAGCGACGGAACGCTTCCGCTCCAAATCTCAGTGAATGCCCTGCCAGATCCAGCATCGTGTGGCTCTGCACCGCGGGGCTCCGATACAGCAGCTTCGCGTTGGCGAACGTCTCTCCGGTTCCCATGTATCCGCTGATGCCGGCGTTCGGGATGCCGCGCAGCAGCGGCTCGTCGAAATTGAGGCCACTGATGCCGAAGTCGCGCAGAGGGTCGATGTCGGCGCCTTCGCGACCCGTCTGGTTCGGGCTCGACTCCCGCACGTACGAGATTTTCGCCTCCGTCACCACGCGCGAGCCGAACGTCTTGGTATAGCCGAGCACGTAATTCTGGTTCTCGGGCTGGCCGATGCTCTGAAAATTCGGGTTCAGCTGGTTTCGCCGAAATAGTTGGAGACGAGAACGCCGAGGTCCGCGTGCGGGATGAAGTCGAGCAGGAGCTGCGCCTGCGGAGAGAGCCTGTTGGCCGGGATGACATTGCCGCTGAACCGAGCTCCCGTGAACGGGTCCCGGATCGGGGCCGCGAGCTCGGAGAAATCGCCGTTACGCATGCGGTCGGTTGCCACGGTCGCCTGCCCGGTCGCTCTCCTGCGCAGCCGGTTGCCCTCCCACCCCACGAAGAAGAAGGCGCGGTTCCTCTTGATGGGCCCCCCCAGCGTGGCGCCGTACTGGCCGTGACTGAACGGCGACTTCTCATCCTGTTCGAAATAGTCGCTCGCGTTCAAAGCGTCATGGCGGAGGTTGCCAAACACGTTGCCGTGGAATTCGTTCTGCCCGGACTTGACGATCATGTCCTGTCCACTTGCGCGCCCGAGTACATGCCATACGCAGCCGAGTACTGGCCGGTCTGCACGCTGACTTCCTTCAGCGACTCCAGCGATGGAATGAAGGTGCTGGCATTGACGAAGCCGGCAATGATACTCACCCCGTCGATCCGGATGTTGTTGTCGAAATGCCGCTGCCCGTGCACCGAGAGGTTCAGCGGCTGGGCGCGACCGAGGGTGTTCTGGTTGCCGACCTGGGACTCGGTTGCCCCGGGCACGATCTGCGCCAGAGCCATGAAGTTCCGGTTCTTGACGGGAAGGGCGTCGATCTGGGATTCACCGAGCACGGAACCCAGGCTGGCGTCTTCGGTTCGCAGGATCGTATCGGCGGCCCTGGCCGTGACCTCCACGACTTCCTGCTGCCCGCCGATCTCGAGTGTGAAATCGACGCGCGTCGATGCATCGGTTCGGACGACGACGCCGCGCCTGACTTCAGCCTTGAAGCCGGGAATTTCCGCCCGAACGGAATAGTTGCCCGCCACGAGGGAAGGAGCCACATAATCCCCGGCGGAGCCGGTCTGGACAGTCCGCTCCACGCCGGTGCCGACGTTGGTCACAGTCACGGTGACGCCCGGCAGCACGGCACCCGAACTATCGACAATGCGACCGACGACCGCGTTCTGCAGCCCCTGTGCGTGCACGACGGCCGTGCACGCTATCGCGATCCACGCCAGCGCCGCGCCGGCCCGGCAGAGAGGCGGTACCTTCATCGCTCACCTCGAGGAGAAAGTCGAAGCCGGCCACCCGGCCCTGACCCGCGGAGCATAGTTGAGGCGATTCTTTATGTAAAGTAAAAAATTTCAGTTGTCATCATACGTCATATTTTGGATAATTTTACTGGAATAAGTTGACTAACAAATGACTCCACAACATCTGATATTTATCATCTGAAATGTCAACAACGATGAAGAGACGGCGGGTTCCGCAAAGCGCGGGAGGACTTGTGCCGGTGCACCGGGAGAGGGCCAGCGACGCGGCCTACCAGAGTCTCCTGCAGGCCATCATGACCCAGGTGTTTCTGCCTGGTGAACGGCTGAACGTCCTCGACCTGGCACGCTCGCTCAACGTCAGCCTGACTCCCGTGAAGGAGGCGCTCAACAAGCTGGCGTCCGAAGGTCTGGTGGAAATTCGCCCGCGGAGCGGCACCTTCGTGACCGACATTTCCCCGGAGGATGTGGCCGAAACATTCGAGCTGCGCGCCGCCCTCGAAGTGGTGGCCGGTGAAAAGGCGATGGGGCGCTTGAACGGGGACGAACTGGACCGGCTCGAACGGATGCTCGCGATACTCGAGCGGCCGATGGTCACCGAAGGTGACCGCATTGCGCACGAGCGCACCAATTCGGATTTTCACCGTTACATCGTCGAGCGCTCGGGGAACCGCCGCCTGATTCAGCTTTACGAGAGCCTGAACGCCCACATCAAGATTGCGCGGATTCACCGCAGCCACGATCGGTGGGCGTCCCGGCTGGCCGAAGAGAAGGCCGAACACCGCGAGATCGTCGACGCCTTGAAGGGTCGCGATGCCGGAAGGTTGCGCGGGGCGTTGATGCAGCACATCGGGCGGGCGGCCGAGAACCTCATTGAAGATCTGCGGCGCGCCGTGAGGCCTCACGCGCCGGGAAGCGGCGGGAGGGATCAGTGACGCGTTTCCACGGCGTGTTTCCCATCATCAACACCACGTTCCGGGACGACGGCGCTCTCGATCTGGAGAGCCAGCGGCGACTTGTCCGCTTCCTGATTGATGCGGGGGCGCATGGCCTGGGGCTGTTCGGGAACGCAAGCGAAGGATATGCCCTCTCCGAATCGGGGCGCCGCACTCTGCTTGAGGTCATCGTGCGGGAGGTGGACGGCCGCGTGCCGCTCGTGGTCAGCAGCGGCCACACCGGAACCGACGTGGCGGTGGCGATCAGCCGCGACATGGAGGCGATGGGGGCTGACGCGCTGATGGTGCTCCCCCCTTATTACGTGAAGCCCGACGCCGAGGGCATCTTCCGTTACTTTCGCGCCATTTCCGACGCCGTGCGCATACCGGTGATGGTGCAGGACGCGCCGCTCATGACGCAGCTCCCAATGGGTGCCGACCTGCTGGCGCGCATGGCGCTGGAACTTGAGAACGTTCGCCTCGTGAAAGTGGAGGCCCCGCCCACCACGCCGAAAGTGTCCAGGCTCCGTGCGCTGGCCGGCGACCGCCTGACGCTGTTCGGCGGCCTGAACGGGAATTTCTTCCTGGAGGAACTCGCCCGTGGGGCGGTGGGCACGATGCCGGGCTCGGACATGACGGACATCTTCCGCGCCATCTGGGATTCGTATCAACGCGGCGATCACTCGTCTGCGCGCGACCAGTTCGCGCGGGCGCTTCCCTTGATCCGGTATGAGCTGCAACCCGGCCTGGGGGTTGCCGTCATGAAGCGCAACCTGTTCGATGCGGGGGTGATCGCGTCGCCCGCCGTCCGGCATCCGACCCGCTCGCTCGACGACGTGGACATCGCCGAGATCCGCGCGCTGCGGGGCGGCTTGCAGCTGTTCGCGTTTCGCTGGGCCGGACAGCGCGCGTGACTGCGCCCGCACTCGGCCGTTCCGCGCTGCCGGGGATCCTGGGCGGCCTTGCGGCGGTTGCCGGCGGCCTTCTCCTCCCCCCGCCGGCGCCGATCACGGAGGTGGGCATGGCCCGTCTGGGCCTGCTCGCCTTCGCGGTCATCTGGTGGGTCGCCACACCGTTGCCTGCTGCGTTCACCACGCTGGCAATGCTTGCGGCGGGCGTGCTGTCGGGGGCGCTCAGTCTCGCCGGCGCGTTCGCCCATTCCAACAGCTGGCTGCTGTGGTTCGTGATCGGGACCTTCGGCCTGGGGGCGGCGCTCGATGCCACCGGCGTGAACCGCCGGTTCGCGCTGGCGCTCCTGGACGTGCGCTGGGTGCGCGGCCACCCGGTGCGCTTCATGACGATGTTCCTCATCTCGGCAACACTGATGAGCGGCGTGATGGCCAACACCGTGGTGGCCGTGGTCTGGCTTTCGCTGGCCGTGAAGATCTACGAGCTGCTGAAGATCGACCACGCGGACCCGCTGGTGGAGGCAAACACGCTCGGCATTGCATGGGCGGCCAACATCGGCGGCCTGATCACGCCGGTCGGCAACGGCACGAATGCGCCGACGATCGGACTGGTCGCGGCCGCCACGGGCACCACCGTCACGTTCCTGCAATGGACGGCGATTGGATCGGGGCTCGCACTGCTTCTGATGGCTTCGGCAATTGCGCTCCTCTGGCTGGCGGTACCGCACGGCTCCGGCACGCTCGGTGGACCCCACCTGAGCGACCATATCAGTGCCGAACGGCGGCGCCTCGGCCCCATGCCCGTGGCCGAGCGGCGCGCCCTGGCCTGGGTCGGCGTGGCTGTCGCGCTGTGGTTCGCGCCCGACGCCGCGCGGATGCTGCTGTCCCCCGACATCGCGGCGATCGCGCAGAGCAGACTTCACCTCACCGTTCCGGCTTTGCTCGTTCCGCTGGGCATGTGCCTGACCCCCGTCCCCGATCCGAAGCGGCGCTTCGTGCTGACCTGGGAGGAGTGGCTGCGCGGGGTGGACTGGAGCCTGGTGCTGTTCATTGGCGGGGTCATGGCGCTGGGAATCGCCGTGGGCGAGGAGGCGACGGGGGTGCCGGGCTACGTGAGGAACACGCTCGAACCGTTGCTCGGGCATCTTCCCGAGACGATGTTCGTCCTGATCCTGTGCGGCGCCGTCATCCTCGTGACGAGCGTCATTTCCAATATGGTGACGCTCGCCATCTTCGTGCCGCTCGGTCTGACGTTGAGCAGCAGCCTCGGTGTGGGAGATCCGGCCGCACTGGGTATCATCCTGGGAATGGGCACGTCGCTGGCGCATCTCCTGCCGTCAGGCACGACGACCAACGCGATCGTCGCGGGATCAGGTTTCCTTCGCGTGCGGACGATGGTGCGGCACGGGGCGCTGCTGTTCCTGCTGCACACGCTCCTGCTGGCGCTGGTCGGGTATCCACTGGCGAAGCTCGTGCTCGGGCACTGAGGCAGGGTCAGACCTCTGCCGATCCCGTTTGGACTGGTGCGGGTGTCGCACTTCACCGGGGGCCGCTGTAGGATCGTCACATGATGACGCTGTTTGCAGGCAGCCTGTCTGATCCGTCGCGTACAAGCTGCCGCCGTCGTACCGAGTTCTCATGTAGTACGGCGATCTTCGTGCTCCTCATCGTGCTGGTGGTGCTCCGTTCGTCAGTCGCTCAGGACAGGATCATCGCGCTCCGCCCATCCTGGCTGCTGACAGCGACCGGACAGCCCCCGATCAGGGAAGGCGTCGTGTTAGTGCGCGGAAACCGCATCGAGGCCGTTGGCACCCGCGCCGCCACGCCGGTGCCTGCAGGCGCGGAGGTCATCGATCTCGCCGGGCACACGCTGCTCCCCGGCCTGATCGATACGCATGGACATCTCGTCCTGCGTTACGGCGCTGGCGGAGTGCTCGGCTTGAATGCGCAGCGGCGTGCGCCCGCCAACGAGCAGATGCTCACCGTTGTGCGGGCGGCACGCGTCCAGCTGCTGTGCGGCGTGACGACGCAGCGGCAGGCTGGCGAGCCGAACTACAACGACATCCTGCTGCGCGATACCGTCGCGAATGGCATGCACGTCGGGCCGCGGCTGATCAGCGCGGGTCTCGTCATCACCCCCACCGGCGGCCACGGGCAGTACGCGGGCGGAACCGACGGCCCCGAGGCGATGCGTCAGGCCGTGCGGGAGGGCTTTCACCGCGGCGCCGAGTGGATCAAGCTCGCGCATACCGACGTGACGCCCGCCACCGCGCACATCTCTCCCGCTGAAATGCGCGCAGCCGTCGAGGAGGCCCATCGCCTCGGGATGAAGGTCACGGTGCACGCGACCGGCCGCTGGGGCTCGGCGATTCGCACGGCCGTCGAGGCGGGCGCCGACAACATCGAGCACGCCCGTCCGCTGACGCCCGAGCTGGTCGCGCTCATGCTGAAGCACGGCACCTCCGCCAGCCTCACGCCCATGGCCTACATCGGCTGGCGGCCCACGACGAAGACGTGGCAGACGATGGACGCGGGCGTGCGGAGCGCCGAAGAGTGGCTGAACTACCTCGCGCGCGAGTACGAGGCGTATCGCCGGGCGCATCCGCGACAGGAGGAGGAGGACCGGCCCTACGAGGACAACGAGCCGGGCCGCGCGGCGCGCGACAGGTTCCAGGGGGTCCGCAACGTCCAGCGCCAGTACCTGGACGCGTGGAAGGCCGGCCTGCCCTTCAGCCTGGGCTCGGACGGCTTCTACGGCACGCTCACGCTCGGGATCGAGTTTCTCGTCGAGGCCGGCCTCACGCCGCTGGCCGCGATCGAAGCCGCCACGCGCGTGCCGGCGCGCCTGATCGGCCACGGCGACCGCATCGGGACGATCGAGGCGGGCAAGCTGGCCGACCTCATCTCCGTCGAGGGCAATCCGGTCGAGGACGTCCGGGCGATGCGTCGCGTGCGGCTGATCATGAAGCAGGGAGAACGGTTCGATCACTTGTCGTGGCGGTGATCACGCCCCGGACGCCCTGCCGCGGCGCGCCGCCCCGGTACGCCTTCCCCTCTCTCTCAGATCCGCCGCTCGGGACGCCTGCGGACGCGGCGGGCCTCTGCCCCCTTCCGAAAATTTGACCCTCGAGTTAATAACTATTAGACTCCAAGCCCTCGAAACTCTACGATTCAGGCCAAACCATTCGGTCAGGTGGTCGCGCAATCGAACCGCCGGTCAATTCCGGCGCCGGAGGGTGTATGAGACGCGCTGCGGGATCCGTGCTGGCCGTCATCCTCATGGCCGGGAGCGCCCCGCCGAAGGCGCACGCCCAGGTGATGCACGCCTCGGGCGCGCTGATCGCCCTGGCGGAGGAGTTCCGGAGCTTCCGAAGCCCGGTGTTCCGTCCGCGCACCTGGCGCCCGACGCACGCCAGCCGTGGCGTGCCCGACTACGCGGCGGTCGTCCGCGCGGAGCGCGAGGGGCTGCCCAGGTTCCAGGCGCGCCTGGCGGCGCTCGACCCGCGCCGCTGGCCGGTGCACGACCAGGTGGACTACCTGCTCCTGCGCGCGGAGATGGACGACGTCGATTTCGAGCACCGGGTGCTGCGCGAGCCTGCGACGAACCCTTCCTTCTACGTCGAGCAGGCGATCGACGGGGTGGCCGCGGCGGTGCGCGGCACGGTGCCCTACACGCTCGATCGCGCCGAGGCCATCGTGTCGGCGTTCGAACGGACCGGCCCCATCCTCCAGCAGGGCCCGCGGACGCTCGTGCTCGCCGAGGCCTCCGCCGATCTTGGCCGCGTGGCGCTCCGGCATCTGAAGAACATCCGTGCGAAATACGCCGCCGGCGCGAAGCTGTTCGCGCCGCACGTTCCCGAGAGTCACCGCGCCCGGCTGGTCGCCGCGGCGGATGCCGCCGCGACCGCGCTGGAGACCTACGGGCGCTGGGTCGAGTCCAGTCTGCCCGCGATGAAAGGAAAGCCGAACGTCGGCCGCGAGGCGATGGAGTGGTACTTCCGGCGCGTGAACTTCGTGCCGTGGACGGCCGACGAGCTGCTCTCTCTGGGAGAAGTGGAGAAGAACCGCTTCCTCATGTCGATCGAAATCGAGGAAACGAGGAACCGCGGCCTGAAGCCGCTCACGATGCCGACCACGGACGAGTGGATCGAGTGGTTCCGCCTGACGTACCTGCAGACGAAACACTGGCTCAAGGACCTGGATCTCATCAGCTTCCCGCCGTACGTCGGCGAGTCGTCTCTCGCGCGCGGCACGTGGCAGGAGCCGTTCGGCGGGATCGGCAACCGGCCCGGCCTGCTCGGCTTCTTCGCCGAAGCGCCGCCGCAGCCCTCGAAGCGCCTGTTCGTGGTTGACGAAGACCACTGGTTCGCCGGGACGTACTGGGAACGGGCGATGCGGCTCGATCCGATCACCGATTACCAGCACTCCGACTGGCCGGGGCACTACTTCGAGGGCGAGGTGACGCGGCGGAATCCCTGCCCCATTCGGGCCGTTCACCGCGACACCGGCTTCTCGCAAGGATGGGCGCACTACTGGGAGGAGTTCTTCCTCGACATGGGCTACCCGTACCTGCGGGGGCCCCGCACGCGCGAGTTGACCTACAACTTCCTGCTGCTGCGCGCCGTGCGCGTGCCGCTCGACATCCGGCTCTCCGACGGCACGCTCACGATGGAGGACGCGATCAAGTACCAGATCGACCGCGTGCCCACGATGGAGGACCACATCTCGCGCTCGGAGGTCGAGCTGTACGTGAGATGGCCCTACCAGGCGACCAGCTACATCGCCGGCAAGAAGCAGATCGAGCAGATCCTGGCCGAGCGCATCGCGCAGAACAACTTCGAGGTGAACTGGCGGGAGTTTCACGACGCGATGCTCTCGTACGGACAGATTCCGCCCGCCCTCGTCCGCTGGGAAATGACCGGGCAGGACGATCAGATCCGATCGTTCTGGGATGCTCCGGCCCGGGCTCGCAGCGATAGGCGGCCATGACACCCGGGACCACAGGTTCGATGCGCGCCGTCATGCGGTCGCTCGTGCGCGTCGCGGGCGTCGGCGCCTGTCTGGCGGCCGCGGGTCTGGTCGCTCCCCCGGCCCCGCGCCTGAGTGCCGCGGCGGAGCAGGCCGCCGAGAGCCGTCGCCTGCCGCCTCCACCGCGCCGAGGGCCGGCGCCGCCGCTGGTGCCGGTGAACAGCGAGAAGCTCGCGCAGGGGCGCGGCGTCTATCGCGAGCAGTGCGCGGCGTGCCACGGCGAATCGGGAAGGGGCGACGGTCCGGCCGCCGCAGCGCTGTCGGCGCGACCGGCCGACCAGACGGACTACCGCGCGATGGACGCCCTCACCGATACCGAGATCGGACGGCGCATCCAGGCCGGCGGGTTCCAGATGCCCGCGTTCGCGCACATCCGCGGTGAGCAGCTGGTTGCGCTCGTCGCGTACACCCGCAGCCTCAGTCGTCCCAATCTTCACGGCGTCGAGCTGCACGGGCTCGCGCAGGGCGAGGTGCGGGACGTCGAGCCGGTCACCGAGGCCGTGCTGGCCGACCCGCCCGCCGCCGACTGGGTCTCGTTCCGGCGCACCCCGGACGCGGCGGCCTACAGTCCGCTGGCCGAGATCACGCGCGACAACGTCGACCGGCTGCAGCTCGCGTGGTCGCGGGCCATGGAGCCGGGCGGGCAGTACGCCACGCCGCTCGTCCGGAACGGCACGATGTACATCGCCCACGCGGGCGACGTCATCCAGGCGCTCGACGCCGCGAATGGCGATCTGATCTGGGAGTTCCGGTGGGAGCCACCGGCCAGGGCGAGGGCGGGGGGCGCCTCGAGATCCGCCGAAAGGCCGCGCGGCCGCAGCGTGCGGAACATCGCGATGTTCGGCGAGCGGCTGTTCCACTTCACCAGCGACGGGCACCTGATCGCGGTCGACGCGCGCACGGGCACGCTCGCGTGGTCGGTGGCGGAGGCCGGCGTTGGGATCGGGCACATGGCCGGGCCGATCATTGCCGACGGGAAAGTGGTGAGCGGCCGCTCCTGCGCCGCGACCGGCGGCCCGGACATCTGCTACATCGCGGCACACGCGGTCGACAGCGGGCGCGAGCTCTGGCGGGTCCGGACGATCCCCCGGCCCGGCGAGCCGGGCGACGAGACGTGGGTCGGCCTCCCGTACGAGCGCCGGCTTCACGTGGGCGCGTGGGGCGTCGGCAGCTACGACCCGAGCCTCAACCTGATCTACTGGGGCACGTCGGTTCCCGCTCCCTCGCTGGAATCGCTCCGAGGAACGCCGGGCGGCGACGCACTCTTCTCGAACAGCACGCTCGCGATCGATGCCGCCACGGGGCGGGTCAAGTGGTACTACCAGCATCTGCCGCGGGACAACTGGGACCTCGACCACGTGTTCGAGCGCATGCTCGTCGACACGGCCGTGTCGCCGGACCCGTCGGCGGTGCGATGGATCAACCCACGCGTGCGGCGGGGCGAGATTCGGCAAGTGGTGACCGGCATCCCGGGCAAGACCGGGATCGTCTACACGCTCGATCGGCGGACCGGCGAGTTCCTCTGGGCGCGCGAAACCATCCACCAGAACGTGGTCCGGGACATCGACCCAGTCTCGGGGCGCGTGTCGATCGACGAGCGCCTGCTCGCCGGACCCTTCGAGGAACGGCTGGTCTGCCCGTCGCTGGGGGGCGGGAAGGACTGGCCGGCACCACCGCTGCGACGATGCCGGCCCGGACGGAATTGGCGTGTGGCAGCTCGGCGCCGGAGGTCTGAAGAGCAGCGGCGACGCCGACGGCCGCCCGACGGAGCCCAACCAGACTGGCGGCGACGTCGACCGGCGCTTGTTCGCCCTCGACGACACGACGGGGGCCGTCGTGTGGAAGACGATTCTGAGCGGGCCCGTGTCGGGCCACGCCATCAGCTACGCCGTCGGCGGCCGGCAGTACATCGCCGTGCCGGCCGGCGGCGACACGGCCTCGCCCGAGAAGCGCGTCCTGTCGCTGCACCCCGAGATCAAGCCCCCGCAGGGGCAGAACGCGATCTTCGTGTTCGCGCTGCCGGCCGCCGGCCCGGCCGGGCGCCGGTGGACGGCGTCCGGGCCGTGGGTGTGGCTGCTGACGGGAGTCGCCGCCGGCGTACTGCTCGGGGCCTCAGCACGCCGGAGAAGCCGGTCCGCGGATCGCGACAACCTGGACCGGCGCGCATCGCCGCCGGCGTGATCCGGCGCGGAGGAGGGACGAATGACGCGTGGAACGATCTGGCCGCTGCTGGCCGTGCTCGCCATGGCCGGCGCAGGGTGCAGTGGAACCCCGGGAGAGCCGGCACAGGCGCGGGTGCGCGAGGCGCCGCTGGACCCGGCGTTCGAGGCGCTCGTCGACAAGTACCTGCGCGACGTCCGCGGCGTGGGAGGGAACCTGCCGGCGGACATGAGCGCGGAGTCGTTCGCCTCCCGCCTGGCGGCGCAGAAGTCGCTGCTCGCCGACCTGGAGCAGCTCGACCGCTCGAAGCTCAACTTCGACCAGCAGATCGACTACCAGTTCCTCGGCGGCATCCTGAGGGCGAACATCCGCGAGCAGCAGGAGGTCCCGCGCTGGCGGCAGGATCCGCGGCGCTACGTCGAGACGAACCCGATCACGTTCAAGCTGCAGGCGGATCCGCGGCACCCCGAGGAGCGAGGCCGCGCGCTCGTGACCGACATGCAGACGCTGCAGGCGCGCCTCGCCAAGGCGAAGATCAACCTGACCGAGTACATCCCGAACTGGCTCCCCTACGCGAACGCGCGCATCGACGGAACGATCCTGCACTTCCAGAACGCCGTTCCCAAGTTCGCGGCGCGGCTGAGCCCCGCCCTGCGGGAGCAGCTGCAGGGGGAGACCGACAAGGCGATCGCCGGGCTCCGCGATTTCAGGATCTTCGTGAACGAACAGTGGCGGAACCGGCCGGTGGGCGACTTCAGAATCGGGGCCGACCTGTTCAACTACCTGCAGGAGCACCGCCACATGTTCGACGGCGACGACCTCGATCTGCGGACGATCGCCCGCGGGGCCGAGGGCTTCACGCGCGTGCCGCGGTACTTCGACTGGGGCTGGAAGCAGTACACGATCACCGAGAAGATGCTCGAGGCGCGCGCCCAGCAGATCGCGCCCGGCAGGACCTGGCTGCAGATCATCAAGGACATGAAGCGCGTGCACCCCGCCGCGGAGCAGCTCGTCCACGAGGGACTGAAGGTCGCGCGGTGGACTCGGGAATGGACGATCAAGAACGATCTCGTCAGCATCCCCTGGGACGATGACGATCAGGTCATGGTGGCGTCGGACCCGAGCCTCTCGGCGTCCCAGTGGTGGGGCTTCGGCCCCGGGTTCCTGCCGGCCGCGCACCAGTCGAAGAAGATGGCGTGGCCCATCATCCCGATTCATCCCGACTGGTCCGACGAGGTCGCCGAGGAGAACCTCACGGAGAAGGACTGGAGCTTCACCTACGCGATCGGCCCGCACGAGGCGTACCCCGGCCATCATCTGATGCGGCTCTACCAGAACCGCAACCCCCGCAAGCTCCGCGTGTACGAGAACAGCTACTCCGATCAGGGCTGGTGCTACTACGTCGAGTGGGAGCTGACGCCCGATCCG
>JACPDI010000004.1:20480-48794 GCA_016184105.1 Acidobacteriota bacterium | reverse complement strand
AATTTTTCCTTCGCCATCTCTCTCGTCTCCGCCGGCCTAAAGGCCGGCGTCTACACGTGCCGGCCGTCTGTGTCGCCGCCGGCCTTCGGGCCGGCGGCCCCAACTCACGTTTGCCTTTCGCAAGCGTGAGCGAAGGCTGGAGCCGATGACCGGGATCGAACCGGTGACCTCGTCCTTACCAAGGACGCGCTCTGCCAACTGAGCTACATCGGCCTCCGCGCTCCCACTTTCCGCGAGTCGCGCTACGGCCAGACAAGTCGGCCGCGGCCTGCATCGCTATCCCCAGACGGCTTTGCCCAGCCGAAGCTCACCGGCGTAAGTCGGTGAGCGAAGGCTGGAGCGGGAGACGGGGATCGAACCCGCGACCAACAGCTTGGAAGGCTGTGACTCTACCACTGAGTTACTCCCGCCTTCGCGCGACCGCTGCGCGCTCCTGCGCTTCGGCGGGGCAAGCCCGCCTGTCTCTTCGCGCGACCGCTGCGCGCTCCTGCGCTTCAGCGGGGCAAGCCCGCCCACGTCACCAAATCACATGGCTTGCCCAGACGAAGCCCGTCATCGAAGTCAGCGGGCAAAGTCTGGTGGCGAGGGAAGGATTCGAACCTTCGAAGCCGCTGGGGCGACAGATTTACAGTCTGCTGCATTTGACCGCTTTGCTACCTCGCCGAACCCGTGCGTCCCGCGGGGACGCGTTCGCGACGCGCGGCGGTGCCGCGCGCCCTCGTCCGGTCTCCCCCGCTTCGCTGTCTGGATTAATCGCTGCCC
Source organism: Acidobacteriota bacterium (assembly GCA_016184105.1). NCBI lineage: Bacteria > Pseudomonadati > Acidobacteriota > Acidobacteriota bacterium. Next base: position 48,032 of record JACPDI010000004.1, on the reverse strand, counting down.
GCGCTAACCTGTGGGAAAATGCCCGGTTTACGGCCGAGCGCCTCAGTGCCATGGAGCTGGCGAAGGGATTTGAACCCCCGACCGGCTGATTACAAATCAGCTGCTCTACCGGACTGAGCTACGCCAGCCAGACAAAACAACATTTGTAGCACGTAATGTGCCATTGGCGCAAGTCCAGCAGGCTAACGCCTTTGCCGGACCGCCTCGAAGAGGACGACGGCGGCGGCCGTCGCCACGTTGAGGCTCCCCACCTTGCCCCGCATGGGGATGGCTGCCAGCAGATCGCAGCTTTCCTTCACCAGCCGCCGGAGCCCGGTGCCCTCCGCCCCCAGCACGATCGCGGTGGGCTGCCGGAAGTCGAGGCTGTCATACGTCTGCGATGCATCGGCGTCGAGGCCGACGGTCCAGACATTCGCCCCCTTCAGCTCCTCGATGGCGCGCGCCACGTTCACCACGTCCGCGATCTTCACGTGGGCCACGGCGCCGGCCGAGGCCTTGGCCGTCGCTCCGCCGAGCGGCGCGGCGTGCCGGGTCTGCCGGACGAGGCCATCGACGCCGGCGGCGTCGGCCACGCGGAGGAGCGCGCCCAGGTTCTGCGGGTCTTCGATGCCGTCGAGGACGACCAGGAGCGGCGCCCCCTTCGCCCCGTTCACCAGATCGGCGATCGACCGCGTCTCGGGCTCGTCGATCACAGCCGCGACGCCCTGGTGCACCCCGTGCCGGGCGGCGCGATCCAGCGCGGGGCGCTCGACCCGCTCGACGCGCACGCCCGCCCCGCGCGCCGCGTCGACGATCGCCTGCACGCGGCCGCCGAGGGTGTGCCCCTGCAGCACCATCAGGCGCGAGACGCGCCCGCGCCTCAGCGCCTCGCGTACCGGGTTGATGCCGTAGACGATCACCCCTTGTTCGCCCCGATTTCGCGCGCCGCTGAGGCAAAGATTTCCGCGCGCTCCCGGCAGCCGAGGATCGGCTTCAGTCCGGCGTCGGGCGCGAGCAGCGCGCCGCGTTCGATCGCGGGCACGGCCAGATCCAGCTCCGGGCCGGCGGGCTCGCCGGTGAGGACCACGCGGATCGGGTGGAACAGCGCCCTGCCTTTCTGGCCCGTGCGCTCGCGGACCTTCGCGGCCATCGCGCGGAATGCGTCCTTGTCGAGCATCCGGCCGCGCGTCGCGACTTCGGCGGCAAGCGCCTCGATCACCGCGCGCGCCCCGGGCTCGTCCAGCACGCTGCGCACGTCTTCGCGGCCGAGCGCGGCGGTGGCGTCGAAGTCGAACACGAACCTCACGCGCGCCGGGATCTCGTTCAGCCGGTCGACAGACCCGGCCGCCATCGGGAGCAGCGACGCCAGATAGTCGAGCGCCGCGGGACTCGATCGCCGCACGAACCCGAGCCGCTGGAAGTAGCGCATCGCCTCGGCGCCGATGCGCAGCGGATCGGCCAGCTTCATGTAGTGCCGGTTGACCCAGGCGAGCTTCTCCTCGTCGAACACGCCGGCGCTGTGCCCCACCGCCTCGAGTGAAAACCGCCGCGCCAGCTCGCGCACGGGCAGCAGCTCCTCGTTCTCGCCCGGCGACCATCCGATGAGCGCCAGGTAGTTCACCAGCGCCCCCGGCAGGTAGCCCTTCTCGCGGAACTCGGCCACCGACGTGGCGCCGTGGCGTTTGGAGAGCGGCGTGTGGTCCGGCCCCATCACGAGCGCCAGGTGCGCGAACAGCGGCGGCTTGAACCCGAGCGCGCGATACAGCAGCAGCTGCCGCGGCGTGTTGGAGATGTGATCCTCGCCGCGGATCACGTGCGTCACCTCCATCAGCGCATCATCGACGACGACGGCGAAGTTATACGCGGGCCGGCCGTCGGAGCGCACGAGCACCGGATCGCCAATGACCTCGACGTTGAACCGGACGTCGCCGCGCACGAGGTCGCGGAACGCCACCTCGCCCGCTTCCGGCACCTTGAAGCGGACGACGGCCGACGCGCCCGACTCGACGCGCGCGAGCGCCTCGCCGGGCGGGATCGAGCGGCAGCGGAGGGAGTAGCGGGGCGGCCGGCCGGCGGCGAGCGCGGCCTGCCGCTCGGCCTCGAGCCGCGTCGCCGAGCAGAAACAGTAGTACGCCTGGCCGGTGGCCACCAGCTCCTTCGCGTACGACGCGTAGAGGTGCAGCCGCTCGGACTGCCGGTACGGCCCGTGCTCCCCCTGCACGTCCGGCCCCTCATCCCATTCGAGGCCCAGCCACCTGAGGTCGTCGATGATGCCGAGCTCCGACTCGCGCGTGGATCGCTCCGCGTCGGTGTCCTCGATGCGCAGGATGAACGTGCCCCCCTTGCCGCGCGCGAGCAGCCAGTTGAACAGCGCGGTGCGCGCGTTGCCGACGTGCAGGTGGCCGGTGGGACTCGGGGCGAAACGGACTCTCATTTCAGGTCTCTGGACAGCACGTCGCGCCTAGCACTCAGCACGCAGCACCACAAGGGCGTGCACGGCCACCGCTTCTCCGCGGCCAACCGCGTCCACGCCTTCGTTCGTCTTGCCCTTGATGCTCACGCGCGCGGCCGGAGTGCCCAGCGCCTCCGCGATCTTCGCGGCGATCGCCTCGACGTGCGGCGCGAGCTTCGGCCGCTCCAGGATCACGATCGCGTCCGCGCTCTCGACGGTAAAACCCGCCTCGCGCGCGATCTCCACGGCGGCCCGCAGCATGAAGACGCTGTCGGCGTCCTTCCAGCGGGGGTCGGTGTCCGGAAAGTGCCGCCCGATATCCCCAGCCGCGACGGCGCCCAACACGGCGTCGGTCAACGCGTGGCACACCGCGTCGCCGTCCGAGTGGCCGTGGGGCCCGCGCTCGAAGGGGATGCGAACACCGCCGAGAATCAGCGGCCGCCCTTCCACGAGCCGGTGCAGGTCGTACCCAATCCCCACACGGACTCGTTCGGCCTTCGGTCCCGGCCCGCCGGCCTTGACAATGGCCTCCGCCACCGCGAGGTCCTTCTGCGTCGTCACCTTGAGATTCGTCTCGTCGCTCTCGACGATCCGGACCGGATGACCCGCCTGCTCGGCGAGCATCGCCTCGTCGGTCGCGTCCGCGCCGGACCGCCCGAGGCGGACGGCATCGGCGAGCACCGCGCGCCGGAACGCCTGCGGCGTCTGCGCGAGGTAGATCTCGTCGCGCGGGATCGTCTCGCGGACGATCGCGCTCGCCAGGTCGCCGCGCCCGACGCGCTTCACCGTGTCGCGCGACGGCATCGCCGCAATCGCCGCCCCTTCGGCGGCGGCGGCGTCGATCGTCCGCGAGATCAGATCCTCGGTGACCAACGCGCGCGCCGCGTCGTGCACCACCACGACGTCGGCATGCGGCGGCGTCGCATCGAACGCGTTCGCCACCGAGTCCTGGCGCCGGGCGCCTCCGGCCACGGCGCGCAACGTCTTCCCGCCCGCGCACCCCTCGAGGCCGGCCATCAACTCCGGCCCCGCCCCGGCGGGCCCGGCGACGATAATCTCGTTGACGCGATCGCAGCGCGCAAACGCGGCCACGCTGCGCTCGAGCAGCGTCCGGCCGCCCACCCGGGCGAACTGCTTCGGCACCGCCGCTCCGAAGCGGCGTCCCTCTCCCGCGGCGGCGATGATGGCAACGACGTACATCTCTGGGAAAAAGATTGATTATACCGTGGCGATCGCCGGCGGCGAACGCGATTACGACGCCGTGATGATCCGGCGGAAGATCTCGGCGCCGTGCGCGAAGCGGAGGGCGCGCTCGGCCGTGGTGTCAATCACCCGCTCGATCGCGGTCCGGGGCACTTCGCGCGGGACGAAGATGACGAGCAGCGCCCTGAGCGTCGAGGCGGTCACCATGGTGCGGGCGGAATCGGACGTGGGGTTGCCGAACGCGCCGGCGGCGTCGGCAAGCGTCGGGCGTCCCTCGAGGTGCACCACGTCCTTGCGAATCCCGGCGTACTCTTCGCCCTCGCCACCCGGCCGCAGCTGGACATCGCCCTGGATGCGCTCGCGGTCGTAGAGGCCGTACGGGAGCTGGAACTCGGCCGAACACCAGTTGCAGATGTCCACCAGCGTGTTGATCCGCGGCAGCCCGTCCCCTTTCTTGACCCGCCGCAACAGCGCCTCGGATGACGGGCGCGTCTTCGTGGGATCGATCCCCACTTTGCGGTACATCGATCGCGTGGCCGCGAGGTGCGGCTCGACGTCGGCGCCGAGGCGCAGCTTCGCCGCCGCCTCCGCGAGCGGCTGGTCCAGTTCCTTGTCGTGCTCCTGTACGTGGAGGTCGTCGAGGCCGAGCACCGCGAGCGTGATGATGCGGTCGAGGGGCGGCGCGATGGTGATGTTCACCGGGCGATTCTACTCTGGACGCGGAAGCCCCGGCCGACCGGTCAGGTGGCGTCGCCGAGCGTCTCCCGGACTTTCGCGGCCAGCTCGAGTCGCGAGAACGGCTTCTGCAAGTACCGCACGCCTTCGTTCAGGATGCCGCGGTGCCCGATGACGTCGGCGGTGTAGCCGGACATGAAGAGGCACCGCACTTCCGGCCGCGCCGCGGCGAGTTGCCCGGCCAGCTCCAGCCCGTTCATGCCGGGCATCACGACGTCCGTGATGAGCAGGTCGATCGTGCCCGGGTGCGATGCCGCGATGCGCAGCCCCTCGGCGGGTGTGGGGGCGGCGAGCACGGTGTAGCCGAGGCCCTCGAGCATCGCGCGACCCAGCCGGAGAATCGCGGCCTCATCCTCGACGAGCAGCACCGTCCGGCCGCGCCCTTCGTCACGCGACGGCCGCTTCGTCACGCTCTCGGTCACGCTCTCCTGCGCCGATCCCTCCTGCGACGGCCGGTTCACGCGCGGCAGGTAGATGGTGAAGGTGGCGCCACGGCCCTGCTCGCTCGACACGTCGATGAACCCGCTGTTCTGCTTGACGATGCCGTACGCGGTGGCCAGTCCCAGCCCGGTGCCCTGGCCCACGGGCTTGGTCGTGAAGAACGGCTCGAAGAGGTGATCGATCACCTCGGGTGTCATGCCGCCCCCGTCGTCGTGGATCGTGAGCGTCACGTAGTCGCCGGGCGCGAGACCGGAGGGGACGGCCCGGCCGGCATCGACGGTGGCATTTCCGGTGGCGATCGTGATCGTCCCCACACCGCCGATCGCGTCTCTCGCGTTCACCGCGAGGTTCAGCAGCAGCTGGTCCACCTGCGCCGGATCGATGTTGACGGCCCACAGCCCCCCGGCCGGCGACCACGTCAACTGGATGTCCTCGCCAATCAGGCGCCGGAGCATCTTGAGCGCGCCGGAAACGGTCTCGTTCAGATCGAGCACGCGCGGAGCGACCGTCTGCTGCCGTGAAAAGGTCAGCAGCTGCCGCGTCAGGTCCGACGAGCGCTGCGCCGCCTGCCGGATCTCCTGTATCTGCGCGTGAAGGTGATCCGCCGGATCGATCGAGGCGAGTGCCATCTCGGTGAACCCGAGGATCACCGAGAGCATGTTGTTGAAATCGTGCGCGACGCCTCCCGCCAGCCGCCCGACCGATTCCATCTTCTGCGCCTGCACGAGCTGGGCCTGCAGCTTCGCGCGCTCCGACTCGGAACGCCGCCGCTCGGTGATGTCCCGGCACACGTAGAACAGCAGCCGCTGGCCGGCCCAGAGGGTCGGCGTATGACTGATCTCCGCGTCGAACGTCGTGCCGTCCCGCCGGCGGATCGGCACTTCAGCCGTCCCCGCCACATCGGGCAACGTCACCCCAACCGGCGATGCGGCGCCGGGCGACGGGTAGCGCGCGTCCCAGTCGCTGATGTGCAGCGCGAGGACATCGAGCGGCTCGCAGCCGAGCATCCGCGCGAAGCTCGTGTTCGCTTCGACCACCGTGCCACGCTCGTCCACGACGACGATCCCGTCAGCGGCCTGCTCGACGAGGATCCGGAGACGCTCCTCGCTTTCGTGCAGCGCCGCGAGCGTGGCGCGGTACGCCGTCACGTCGTGCGCCATGCCGCGCACGATCGGTTCGGCGACACCGTCGCGCTTGAGCGTGTTCCGGTATTCCCAGATCCGCCGTTCACCCGACGCGGTGATCACGCGCATGATGCCGCTGGCGTTCCCGTGCTCGCGGATGCGCTGCAAATACACGGGGAGGGCGCCGCGCGACTCAGGCTCGATGACGTCGATCAGCCGCATCGTGAGCAGCCGTTCCACGGGGTGACCGAGCATGTCCGCGGCCTTCCGGTTGACCGACAGCAGGCGCCCCTCGAGATCGTGCGTGCAGATCAGATCTTCGCTGTGCTCGACCAGGTCGCGGTATCGCTCCTCGCTCTCGCGCAGCGATTGCTCGATGCGCTTGCGCGCGGTGATGTCCCGGATCGATCCGAGCACGAGGTCCCTGCCCTGGTACCGCAGCACGCTCGCGAAGATCTCGACGGGCACGAGGCTGCCGTCCGCGCGCCGGTGAACGCTTTCGAGCACCACCGGTTCGCTCGTGCGCGACTCCCAGCACGCCCTGACGCGCTCGCGCGTGAGCGTCGGATCCCAGTCCGCGGGAGAAAGGCGCAGCAGCTCTTCCCGCGTGCGGCCGAAGTGCCGGCACGTGGCGTCGTTGACGAAAATGAGCCGGAAATCGTCGTCGGGATCGAGGACGTAGATGGCTTCCTGGCTGCCGTGCACGATCGCGTCGATGAGCGACGCGTCCGTGGAGGCAGGGACCGGAACGGCCGAACGCCGGGCCCGGGGGACCACAGGACGACAGGCAGCAACACGGCTGCCGCGGATCTTACTCGTTGGTCGTCAGTGACTTCCGGGCGCGGCTCCCCGTTCGGCGGCTGGCCGCTGCCGGGTTTCCGTCGGCCGGCGAGGGCGCCTCAGGCCGCTTCCGTCACCACGATCTCCCGCACGCGCTCGGCCAGGGCACGGGCGTCGCCCCGCTGCAGACCCGCGGTGGGGATCGGTTCGTGGACGGTGAGCGTCACGCCGCCCGGACACGTCATGAGCCGCCCCTTCAGCATCACGTGACGGCTGTGCGCGATGCTCACCGGGACAATCGGCATCCCCGCGTCGATCGCCAGCAGGAACAGGCCGCCCTTGAACGGCGCGACGACGCCGTCACGGCTCCTCGTGCCCTCGGGAAACACGATGAGCGATGCGCCGTCGGCCACCAGCCGCGCCATTTTCTTCAGGACGGCCGGTCCCGGCCGCTCGCGATCGACGAGCAGGTGCCCCGTCCATTTCAGGTGCCAGCCGAGAAACGGAACATGACCGAGCGACGCCTTCGCGATGATGCGAAGCTGTCGCGGCAGCGAGGCGAACACGATCGGGATGTCGTAGATGCTCTGGTGATTGGAGGCGAAGATGTAGCTCGCGTGCGGATCGAGCGCGGCGCGCTCGCCAAGCGTCACGCGCACGCCCGTCGTCACCAGGATCAGCCGCGACCACGCGCGCGCGCAGCCGTGCGCGATGCGCCCCCGCCGCCACCGCGGGTTCGCACGCCCGATCGCCGCGTCGGCGAGCGCCGAGGCCAGCGACACGGTGCCGAGCACGATCGTGTAGACGCTGATGGCGGGGATCAGGAAGAAGACCGTCCGCCACCAGTGGTAGGGAGGAATCAACGCGGGCGCGGCGGCGTGCCGCCAACCGGCGGCGCCGCGGCGGTCGCGACCGAGGCTGGCGAAACCGGCGCGCCGGCCGCCGGCTGCCCCTGCCCCGGGCCCGGCGTCTGCGAGGGGGGCACCGCTTCGATGTACCGGCCGAAAATCATCTTGCCGGCCGTCGTCTGCAGCACGCTGGTGACGACGATGTCGATCGTCTTGCTGATCATCTTGCGCGCGTTGTCCACGACGACCATCGTGCCGTCGTCAAGGTAGGCGACCCCCTGGTTGTATTCCTTGCCTTCCTTGAGGATGAACACCTTCATGAACTCGCCGGGCAGCACGACCGGCTTCAACGCGTTGGCCAGCTCGTTGATGTTCAGCACGGCGACGCCGCGCAGCTGGGCGACCTTGTTCAGGTTGAAGTCGTTGGTCACGATCTTCCCCTGCGTCGTCCGGCCGAGTTCGATCAGCTTCAGGTCGACCTCGCGCACCTCGGGAAAGTCCGCGTCCGAGATCATCACGTCGAGCCCGGCCATTTTCTGGATCTTCTGCAGGATGTCGAGGCCCCGGCGCCCGCGGTTCCGCTTCAGCGAGTCGGCGGAGTCGGCAATCAGCTGCAGCTCCTTCAGGACGAACTGCGGGATGACGATCGTGCCATCGAGGAAGCCGGCCTCGCAGATGTCTGCGATGCGGCCGTCGATGATGACGCTGGTGTCGAGGATCTTGTACCGCTTCTGCGGCGCAGCCTCGCGGAACAACCCGATCAGCCGGCTCGGGTGCAGCCACTCTCCCCGGCGGCCGCCGAGGATGAGGCCCCAGTAGGGCAAGACCAGCAGGACGAAGCTGTCGAGGAACCGCACGCGCGGATCGGCGTGGTCGGCCCAGTACATGGCCGCGCCAATCGTCTTGGCGATTCCGAGCCCGATCGCGCCGCCGAGGAGGGCGCCGAGCAGGTTGGTAATCGACACCTGCCGCATGGCCCATTCGGCGGCGACGACAATCACCGCGAGAGCGGCGCCGAACGCCACGTTGGCCGGCATCGGCGCGTTGAGCGGATGAAGAAGGGCCGCGGCATACGCGACGGCCATTATGAAAAGTGCCCGGGCCAGCAAGGACCAGACCATGGCCCTTTTTACCATGCAATCAGCTCGTCGAGCGCTTCCGATACAGATTTCACGCCGACCAGCTCAAAGCGCTGGTCCCCGGCAAGCGGGTCGGACGGGTGGCAGTTGCTCTCGGGCAGAACCAGCCGGCCGAACCCCATCTGGGCAGCCTCCTTGGCCCGCAGCATCGCCTGCGGCGTGCCGCGCACCTCGCCGGCCAGTCCCACCTCCCCGAAGACGGCGGTCGCCGGGCGGATCGGCCGATTGCGCAGGCTGGAGGCGACGGCGGCCAGCACGCCGAGGTCCGCGGCCGGCTCGCTGACGGTCATCCCGCCCGCCACGTTGACGAACACGTCGTCGGCCGACAGGTTGAGGCCCGCGCGCTTCTCGAGGACGGCGAGGAGCAGCGACAGCCGGCTCTGATCGATGCCGTTCGCCATGCGCCGGGCGTTGCCATAGCTGCTGGTGCTGACGAGCGCCTGCACCTCGACGAGGATCGGCCGCGAGCCTTCGATGCAGCACACGACGGCGGAGCCGGGGGCGTTGGCGGGGCGCTCGGCCAGGAACAGCGCCGAGGGGTTCGGGACGGGGCGCAGGCCCGCGCCGGTCATCTCGAACACCCCGAGCTCGCTGATCGCGCCGAAGCGGTTCTTGATGGCGCGGATGACGCGGTGCGAGTGGTGGCGCTCCCCTTCGAAATAGAGGACGGTGTCCACGATGTGCTCGAGCGCCTTGGGGCCGGCGAGCGCGCCGTCCTTCGTCACGTGGCCGACAAGAAAGGTCGGGATGTTCTGCCCCTTCGCGGCGAACAGGAACTGCGTGGCCGCCTCGCGCACCTGCCCGATGCTGCCGGGCGCCGACTGGAACTTGAGGGAGAACACCGTCTGGATGGAATCGACGATGAGGAGCGATGGGCGGAGACGCGCGACTTGTTCGAGGATGCGCTCGAGGCACGTTTCCGCCAGGAGGTACAGCGGCGCGCCGCCGACACCCAGCCGATCGCCGCGCGATTTGATCTGGTGCTCCGACTCCTCGCCCGACGCGTAGAGCACCGGACCGACGTTGCGCGCGAAGAGGGCGGCCGCCTGGAGCAGGAGGGTGGACTTGCCGATGCCGGGCTCGCCGCCGATGAGGACGAGGGAGCCGGGGACGAGGCCGCCGCCGAGCACGCGGTCGAACTCGTCGATGCCGCTCGGGAGCCGCTCGGCGGTCATCGCGTCGACCTCGTCGTACTTGCGCGCGCCGCCGCCGGTGGCGGCAAGCGCGTAGCGGGCGCCGGAGGCCGCGGCTTCGGCCGCCGGCGCGGTGCGCTCTTCGACGAGCGAGTTCCACGCGCCGCAGTCGCTGCAGCGCCCCAGCCACTTCTGCGACTGCGCGCCGCACTCCTGGCAGACGAAGACGGTTTTGGGTGGTTTCATCACGCGTACACTCGCTCGATCCTCGTCCCGATGCGGCAGAGGATCTCGTACGGGATCGTGCCGATCGCGGCCGCCATCTCGCGGACGTCGAGCCGTTCGTTCCCCTGCGCGCCTATGAAGACGGCATCGTCGCCCGGCGTGACGCCTTCGATGTCGGTGACGTCGATGGTGAGCATGTCCATGCAGACCGAGCCCACGATCGGCGCCCGGCGGCCGCGCACGAGGACGAAGAATCGGCCTGACAGCCGCGTGTCCAGTCCGTCCGCGTATCCGGCGGGGATGACGGCGATCGTCCGCGCCCGCCTCTCCGCGTGGCGCAGCCCGTAGCCGACCCCCTCGCCCGGGCGCACCCCTTTGACGGCCACAACCCGGCTCGTGAGGCTCAGGACGGGACGCACGTCCAGCGTCGACCACATCGGAGGGGGCACAACGCCGTACAGGATCAACCCCGGGCGCACGAAGTCGTACCAGGTGCGCGAGTCGCGAAGGAACGCCGCGCTGTTGGCGGCGTGACGCTGAAAATGCCCCGCCGCGCTGTTGGCGGCGTGACGCTGAAAATGCCACGCCGCGCTGTTGGCGGCGTGACGCTGCATCTGTGGGGCGGGCCTTTCAGGCCCGCCGATCAGCTCTGCGACCGTCTGACACGCCGCCTCGAACCGCGTGCGCTGGTCTTCCATCGCGGGCGACTCCATGTCGTCGGCGGTCGCGAAGTGCGTGTAGATCGCGTCGAAACGCAGATTCGGGCTGGACAACACGGCCGGAAGCGTTCGCCGCAGGTTGTCGTGGCGAAAGCCGAGGCGGTTCATGCCGGTATCGATCTTGAGGTGACACCGCAGCGTCGTGTGCCGCGCGCTGGCGGCGGCCTGCAACGCGCGCGCGGCGCCTGGCGTCGAGACGGTCGGCGTGAGCTGGTGCTCGAACATGCCGGCGGGATCCGAGACGCTCAGCGCGCCGAATACGAGCACTGGTATCCGGACGCCCGCCTGGCGCAGGAGCACGCCTTCTTCGATGTCCGCGCACGCGAGCAGGTCGGCGCCGGCCTCCTCGAGCGCGCGGCCGACGCGCGCCGCGCCGTGGCCGTAGGCGTTGGCCTTGACGACGGCGATGATGCGGGGCCGCGTGCCCTGGTGCGGCTCGTCAACGAGCGCGCGAACCGCGCGGAGGTTGGACTGGAGGGCGCCGAGGTCGACGCGGGCGACAGTCGGACGGATCATACGAAAAGTGGGACAGTCACACTTTTCGATACACACGCGCGAAAAGTGTGACTGTCCCACTTTTCGGGAACACGCGCGGAAAGTGTGACTGTCACACTTTTCACCGCGCGAGGTTTTCGAAGCGCGTGTGCTCGCGCAGGAACGCGAGCTTCACTTCGCCGGTCGGGCCGTTGCGCTGCTTGCCGACGATGAGGCTCGCCACGCCTTCGTTCTCTTCGCGCTTCTCGTACTGGTCCTCGCGATAGATGAACATGACGAGGTCGGCGTCCTGCTCGAGCGCGCCCGACTCGCGCAGGTCGGAGAGCTGCGGGCGATGGTCGGAGCGGGCCTCGGGCGCGCGGCTCAACTGCGAGAGGCAGACGATGGGCACGTTCAGCTCCTTGGCGAGCCCCTTCATCGACCGCGAGATCGACGACAGCTCCTGCTGGCGGCTCTCGAAGCGGCCGCGCCCCTGCATCAGCTGGATGTAATCCACGATGACCAGGTGCAGCCCCGCTTCCGCCATCAGGCGGCGGCACTTCGCGCGCATCTCGAGCACCCCGATCGACGCGGTGTCGTCGATGTACACGCGCGCCTCGGCGAGCTTGCCCATGGCCTGCGAGAGCTTGCTGTAGTCCTTCTCCCCGAGGTACCCGCTGCGGAAGCGGTGCGCGTCGATCCGCGCCTCGGACGTCAGCATGCGCATGAAGAGCTGCTCTTTCGACATCTCGAGGCTGAAGAACCCCACGGTCTTGTCGGTCGTCGTGCCCACGTGCTGCGCGATGTTGAGGGCGAAGCTGGTCTTCCCCATCGACGGGCGCGCCGCGACGATGATCATGTCGGAGGGCTGAAGACCGGAGGTCATCTCGTCGAGATCGACGAAGCCGGTGGGCACGCCGGTGACGAGCCCCTTGTGCTGCTGCAGCTTCTCGATCGTGGCGAAGCTGCTGTGGACCAGGTCCCGCAGCGGGACAAAGCCCTGGCGGATGCGCCCCTCGGCGATCTCGAAGATGGCCTTCTCCGCGCCGTCGAGCAGCGTCTCGGCGTCCTCCTCCCCCTGGTACGCGCTGGTCACGATCCGGCTCGCGGAGTAGATCAGGCTGCGCAGGACCGATTTCTCCTTCACGATCCGCGCGTACTGCTCCACGTTGGTGGAGCGCGGCACCCCGTCGACGAGCGCCGTGACGTACGCGGGGCCGCCCACCTCCTCCAGCTCGCCCGATCGCGCCAGTTCGTCCTTCAGCGTGACGTAATCGATCGGCAGGCTCTTCTCGCTGAGCGCCACCATCTTGTCCCAGATGCGGCGGTGCGCGTCGCGGAAGAAGTCGCGCGAGTCGATCACCTGCGCCGCCGAATTGATGGCGTCGTTGTGGATCAGGATCGCGCCGAGCACCGAGCGTTCGGCTTCCAGGTTGTGCGGGAGAGTACGTTCAGGAACAGCGACAGCGTCGGCCATGGCGGGGAGAGGGCACGAGTGTAGCAGACTGAAAGGCAAAAGTTAGAAGGCAAAAGGCAAAAAGAAGACCTGGCGCTTTTCACCTTTTACCTTTGACGTTCCACCTTTTGCGTTTACGCGGTTTCTTCCTTCACCACGCGCACCTTCACCTGCGCGGTGACCTCGCGGTGAATCTTCACCGGCACGCTGAACTCGCCGATCTGCTTGAGCGGCTCGGCGAGCTGCACCTTCCGGCGATCGATCTCGACGCCGTTCCGGTGCAGCGCGTCGGCGATGTCGGCGGCGGTCACCGAGCCGTACAACGTGTCGTTCTCGCCGACGCGGCGCGCGATCGCGATGTCGATCGCGCCAATCCGCCGGGCGATCGCCTCGGCGTCCTGCTTCTCGGCCGCCTCTTTCGCGTCGAGCTTCGCGCGCTCGCGCTCGATCTGCCTCTTGTTCGCCTCGGTGACCGGCAGCGCGAGCTTGCGCGGCAGCAGGAAGTTGCGCGCGTAGCCCTCGGCAACCTTCACCACCTCGCCACGGCGCCCGAGGTTGTCCACGTGCTCTCTCAAAATGACTTCCATAGGTCCTCTAACGTGCGACGTGCCACGTGCGACGTGCCACGTGCGGCGTGCGGCGTGCGACGTGCCACGTGCGGTCGCACGTGGCACGTGGCACGCCGCACGCCGCACGTGACTATTCAGTGGTGTAAGGGATCAGGGCGAGCTGGCGCGCGCGCTTGATCGCCGTCTGCAGCTTGCGCTGGTGCATCGCGCAGGTGCCCGAGATGCGCCGCGGCTGGATCTTGCCGCGCTCCGGCACGAAGGGCGCGATCATCTTCACGTCCTTGTAGTTGATGTAGTCGATCTTGTCCGTGCAGAACCGGCACACGCGCCGGCGCCGGAAGAAGCCGCGCCGCTGTCCTTTTTCCTTGTCGCCGGCGCCGCCCGAGCGGGCGCCGCCGCGGCCGCCGCGGCCGCCGCCATGTCCTTCCGCCATCACTGCACCTCCGCCTCTTCCTGGCTCTCGTCATCGAGCGAAGCCGGCACGACCGGCTCCGGCTCCGGGGGCAACCCGCGCGCCGCGCGGCGCCGCGCGACGTCCGCCTTGCGCTCCGCCTGCACGCGCTCCGCGACGCGGATGTCCTCGTCGACCCGGACGCACAGGTAGCGCACGACGTAGTCGAACACGCGCAGCCGGCGCTCGACTTCCTTGATCATGTCGCCCGAGCCGTTGACGACGTGCATGATGTAGGTGCCTTCCTTGTGGCGCCCGATCTCGTACGCCAGCTTGCGGCGGCCCCAGTTCTCGGTCTTCTCGACGGCGCCGCCGAACTTCTGCACGGCCCCCTCGACCTGCGCCTGGACGTCGGCAGTCTCCTGCTCGGTCGCCGTCGGCGCGACGATGTACACGACTTCGTATTGACGGTTGTCTGGCATGTCTCTCCTTCTGGTCTCAACGGCCGCCACGCGCGGTGGCAGCAAGGAGCGAACGATTCTTCATCTGAATCTGAGGATTCGAGGATTTCAGATTTGAGGATCTATTCCGCTACCTCTTTCCGGTCGTCCTTCCTGTTGAACGTGTTCATCACCGCCTCGATGCCCGACGCGATGAACGTCTCGACGGCGTCGGCCGCGCGCGCGATGGTCTCATCCACCACGCCGCGCTCGTCCGCCTCGAATCTCGCGAGGACGTGATCCGCAAGATCGCGCCTCGAGTCATTGCCTGATCCCGGGGGCCCCTCCCCCCGGGGACGGCCCACGCCAATCCGCAGCCGCGAATACTCCTCGGTGCCCAGCTGCTCGGCCACCGACTTCAACCCGTTGTGTCCGCCCGCCGATCCGCGCGCGCGCGCGCGCAGCCGGCCCAGCTCCAGCGCGACTTCGTCCACGACCACCAGAATGTCGGAGGTCGCAATCCGGTAATACCGCGCCAGCTCGGCGACCGCCAGGCCGCTGCGGTTCATGTAGGTCAGCGGCCTGGCCAGCAGGACGCCCCCGTCGGCCGCCCTCGTCCGCCACTTCGCCACCAGCGCGTCGGCCGGCGCGCTGTCGAACGACAGGCCATGCCGCCGCGCAAGTTCGTCGAGCACCTCGAAGCCGACGTTGTGCCGGGTGCCCGCATACTGGCGGCCCGGGTTGCCGAGGCCGGCGATCAGCTTCATGTAGCGGGCGGTGGCCAGTGGCCAGTGGCCAGCCAGCCAGTGACCGACACTGACCACTGCCCACCGCCCACTGCCCACTACTCCTCTTCCTTCTCGACCTTGCCCTTCTTGATCACCTCGGGCTCGGCCGGGGCCGCAGGCGTCGCCGCCACCGCAGCCACATCGGGCGCCGGCTCTTCCTCGACCTTCAGGGCGACCACGTGCACGATCATCATGTCGGGCTCGCTGACCGCCTTCCACTTCGGGCTCTCCGGCAGGTCCCGCACGCGGATGCTCTGGCCGATCAGCAGCTCGCTGATGTCCACTTCGACCTTCTCGGGGATGTCGGTCGGCAGGCACTCGACCTCGAACTCGCGGTGGACGAAGTCCACGACGCCCCCTTGCTGCTTCACGCCCTTCGGCTCGCCGCGCAGCACGACCGGCACGGTGACCGTGAGCATCTTGTCGAGGACGATGCGGTAGAAGTCGGCGTGCAGGAGCGCGTGCTCGATCGGGTCGAGCTGGTACTCCTTCACGAGCACGCGGGCGTCGCTGCCATCGAGCTTGAGGCTGATGAGCGTATTGACGCCGGACTCCGAGTGAAGGATGCGCATCAGCTCCTTCGGGTTCACCGCGACCGGCGTGCCCTCGCCCTGGCCGCCGTACACCACGCCCGGAATGAGGCCCTTCGCGCGCAGCCGCCGCGCCTCGTTCTTGCCGAACGTCCCACGCTTCTGTGCTTCCAGTACTGCTTCCATATCCTCTGTTGCCTTTGCATCCGCATCCGCCGGCCCGAAGGCCGGCGGCTACACGTATTCACGTACCTGGCCTCTGGTACCTGGCCCGCGCCTACACGAACAACGACGACACCGACGTCTCCTCGTGGATGCTCCGGATCGCCTGGCCGAGGAGCCGGGCCACCGAGAGCACGACGATCTTGTCGATCCCCGCCGCCTCGCCGTTGAGCGGGATCGTGTTCGTGATGATCAGCTTCTCGATCGGCGACGACTTGATCCGCTCGATGGCCGGTCCCGACAGCACGCCGTGCACCGCGCACGCGAGCACGCGGGCCGCCCCGTTCGCCTTCAGCGCCTGCGCCGACTTCACGATCGTGCCCGCCGTGTCGATGATGTCGTCCTGCAGGAGGCAGGTCCGCCCGCTCACATCGCCGACGACGTTCATCACTTCGGCCGCCCCGGTCTCGGTGCTGCGGCGCTTGTCGATGATCGCCAGCTCGGCGCCCAGCCGCTTCGCGTAGGCGCGGGCGCGTTCGGCCCCCCCGGCATCCGGCGAGACGATCGTCAGCCCGTCGGTCGACAGCCTGCTCAAGTACTCGATGATCACCGGCGCCGCGAACAGGTGGTCCACCGGGATGTCGAAGAACCCCTGGATCTGCGCCTTGTGCAGGTCCATCGTCAGCACGCGGTTCGCGCCCGCGGCGCTGAGGATGTTGGCGACCAGCTTCGCCGAAATCGGCACGCGCGGCTTGTCCTTGCGGTCCTGCCGGGCGTAGCCGTAATACGGAATCACCGCCGTGATGCGCGAGGCCGACGAGCGGCGGAACGCATCGATCATCACGCACAGCTCGACGAGGTGCTCGTCGACCGGCTTCGACGTCGGCTGGACGACGAACACGTCGGTCCCGCGGATGTTCTCGTCGATCTGGAAGCCGACCTCGCTGTCCGGAAAACGATGCAGCCTCGCGTGCCCGGTGGGCACGCCGAGGAACTCCGCAATCTCTCTGGCGAGCGCCGGGTGGGCGCTCCCTGAAAACACTTTGAGCTGTCCGCGGCTCATATCCGTCGTTTCGTCAGGCCGGGCGTGCGCCATGTCAAGGCAGTGGTTGGGGCGGAAGGATTCGAACCTTCGAATACGGGATCCAAAGTCCCGCGCCTTACCGCTTGGCCACGCCCCACAAACTGACGCTCACGGAGCGCCGTTAGGCGCGACGCGTTTGATGCCGTCGAAACAACAAGTCTAGCGGAACGAACGGCGGTTCGGCAAGCGCCGGGGTGTCACCGGCGTGCGATGGGCCGCGCGGCGCGCTCGTATTCAAGGCGCGACAGCGTGCGCGCGAGCAGGATGCGCCAGCCCGGGCGCTTGACGGTGTTTCCGGCGGCGATGGCGGCCGCTTTCGTCCGAAACAGGCCATAAATCGCCGATCCGCTGCCCGACATCGAGGCGCCGACCGCCCCGGCCTGCCGGAGCTGGAGCTTGACCTGGGCGATTTCCGGATGCCGGCGCGCCACCGGCCCTTCCAGGTCGTTGATCATCTGCGCCGCGCGGCTCGGCCACGGCACCGGCAGCACCTGGAGATCGCGCGGCGCCATCTCGCCGGCGCCCGACGCCCCCGCCGGACCCGCACGAAATCCCGCCGCGCGCTCCTCGTCGTACCACCCGTAGGCCTCCGCCGTGGACACGCCGAAGGTGGGCAGCACGAGCACCGCGAAATGACGCGGGAGATCCACCAGCGGATAGATCTCCTCCCCGCGCCCGAGCCCGAGCGCCGTGCCGCCCCAGAGAAAGAACGGCACGTCCGCGCCAAGCTCGGCGGCCGCATCGCGGAGCAGCTGCGCGTCCACGCCGCCGACCCAGAGCCGCGCCAGCGCGAGCAGCGCAGCCGCGGCGTCCGCGCTGCCGCCGCCGAGCCCGGCCTGCATCGGAATCTGCTTGTCCAGGGTGACCGCCGTGTCGTGCGGCTCACCCGCGTACCCGATCGCCTTCCACAACGCCCGCGCCGCCTTCCAGACCAGGTTCGTCTCGTCGCGGGGCACCTGCGGGTGACGGCACGCGATCGCGAACGCGCCGCGACGCGGACGGCAGGTGACCACGTCGTGCAGGTCCAGCGACTGGAACACCGTGCGCAGCTCGTGATAGCCGTCGGCGCGGGTGCCGAGCACGCGAAGATCGAGATTGACCTTGGCGTGCGCGCGGGCGACGACCGCCTTCGGGCGTTTCACCGGCGCCGCTCTCCCAGGGGCCCGGCCGCGCGCAACTCCCCGAGCGTCAGCGGCGCGGCGCCGGCGGGAACGTCAATCGCGAACACCGGGTCGCCGAGGTCGGGATCGATCTCGAGCTGCGAGACGCGCAGCCGGAGTTCGGCGGGCACGCCGGAGGCGCGCGCGCGGATGGTGAGGCGGGCCGGACGCGCCCCCGCCAGTTCGTCGTAGGTGATGGTGAGCGCGCGCGTCTCGGCGCCGCGCACGGTCCACGCGCCCTCCTCGCGGTCGCGGCGCAGGAAGATCGTCCGGTCGCCGTCCATATCGATCGCGGCCCAGGCGTCGCCGTACGCGCGACCCGCGATCGCGCGGGAAGGCTCGATGCCGCAGCCGGCGAGCGCGGCCCGCAGCGACGCGGGGTCGAGACGAATCCCGGCAAGCGCGGCCACGATGTCCTCGGGGGCTTCGCCGTCGAGGATCCGGTCGTCGCGCGGCAGCAGCAGGGCGGCGCGGCCGTCGCGGGAGACCAGGATGAACACAGGCGGGCCGAAGGGCGCGACCGCCTCGAGCCGGATCCGGTCCGGGGCGGCGAGGCCGACAATCGCGCGCCCCCGCAGCTTCGCCGCGCCGACGCGCCCGGACAGCCCCAGCTCCGCCGACGCCGATCGCACGCCACGGCACGCGCCGGTCGCCTGGGCGAGCGCGTCTTCCGCGGCGGCAAACGGGCTGCCGGCGCCCGACGGCAGCGCGAGCGGCTTCGGCGCGCACGCGGCCGCAAGGACGATCGAGGCGATGAGGGCGCCGCGCGCGATTTGATAAGATCTCCGCATGGCCGTCGACAAGGAACTGCTCGATATTCTCGCCTGCCCGGTCTGCAAAACCAAAGTCACGCTGGTGAAAAACGGCGCGGCGCTCAAGTGCGGGACGTGCAACCGGGTGTATCCGATCAAGGACGACATCCCGGTCATGCTGGTGGACGAAGCGACCGTCGAGCCGTAAGCGCGCGCTCCAGCGCGTCGAGCACGCGGTCCGGCGTGACGGCCTCCATGCAGATGTTGCGGCGGCACGCCTTCATCATCGGCGTGCCGTAACACGGCGCGCAGTCCACCGGCTCCCGCACCACCTCGACCGGGCCCGCGGACGCAATCGGCCGCGTCTGCTCGAAAATTCCCGGCCCCCACACCACCACGAGCGGCGTGCCCACGGCGGCGGCCATGTGCGCCGGGCCGGAATCGACCGACACGAACGCGTCCAGGCGGCGAATCAACCAGACGCTCTGCCGCAAGGTCATCTCGCCGGCGAAGGGATACACGTGCTCCGGCGGGAGCATGGCGGCGAGACGATCGACGATCGGGCGATCCTCCCGCGACCCGGTCAGCACGACGCGCGCTCCGCGCTCGAGCGCGCGCGCCGCCACGGTGGCGAAGTTGTCCAGCGCCCAGCCGCGCAGCCGCCGCTCCTGGTCCTTCTTGCGTCGCGCCGGACCGTACCCGGCGTGCACGCCGACGAGAGGCGCCGGCCCATCCGCCCGCGTATCGGTCAGCCTGTCTGCCAGCAGCCGCTTCGCGGGGGGGAATTCCTCGTTCGCGGCGGTGATCAACATCCGCCAGTCGTGTCGATCCGCATCCTCGAATCCGGAAGCCCGGAGGTTGTTGGCGATGCTGTGCCGCGCGGGGTCGAACGGCGTGAAGCGGAACCCCGCCACGCGCGGCACGCCCGCGCGCTCCACCAGCTCGTAGTAGCGGGGGGCGTGCTCGAGCACCACCGCGAGGTCGTAGCGCTCGCGCCGCAGCCGCCGAACGAGCGCCAGCTTCTCCGGCGAGAGCCAGTACGGGATGTTCCGCTGCCGGAGCGTGACGAGGCGGCCGATCCCGGCGACCCCCTCCAGCAGGGGGGCGGCCTGCGCGCTGGCCAGGAAATCAATCCGTGCGCCCGGATACCGTTGTGCCAGCGCGGGGACCACGGGGGTGGCCATGAGCGTGTCGCCGAGCGCGCCGGCGCGAATCACGAGAATTCGCTGCACCGCTGACTATAATAGAGCGTTCCGATGGCGACCCTGACGATGATGACGATGCCGGCGGGCGAATCGGCGCGCGACCGGCTCGAATCGGGCGCGGTCCTCGCGCTGCTCGGGTTTGCCGCGGCGCTGCAGCTCTCGATTGCCGCCGCCGACATCCTGCTCGTCATCTGCCTGCTGCTCTGGGCCGCGTCGGCCATCCGGCGGCAGGAGCGGCCCGGCGTGCCGGCGTTGTTCTGGCCGCTCGTCGCCTACGCGGCGCTCACGCTGGTCTCGGCCGGGTTCTCGCTCGACGTGCGGGCGAGCCTCGTCGATTCGCGGCAGCTGCTCCTGTTCCTGATCGTGCCGGCCGTGTACCGGCTCGCCGAAGGACGCCGCGCGCTTCACGTCGCCAACATCATCATCACCGTCGGCGCGCTCAGCGCGATTGCCGGCATCGTGCAGTACGGCATCTTCGAGTTCGACTCGCTGGGGCGGCGGCCGCAGGGGACGATGGGCCATTACATGACCTACTCGGGCCTCCTGATGCTGGTCATCATCGCCGCCTCGGCGCGGCTGCTCTTCCGCTCGACCGACCGCATGTGGACCGCGCTCGTGATGCCGGCGCTGCTCGTGGCGATCAGCCTGACGCTGACCCGCAGCGCCTGGGTGGGGGCGTTTGCCGGGCTGGCGGTCCTCTTCGCGCTGCGCGACTTCCGGATGGTCGCCGTGCTGCCGATTGCGGCCGCGCTGTTCGTGGCGCTCGCGCCCGCCACGGTGACCGACCGCGTGTACTCGATGTTCGACGTGAACGACCCGTCGAACCGGGACCGCGTCGCGATGCTGCGGTCGGGCGTGCAGATGGTGAAGGATCGGCCGCTCACCGGCGTCGGCCCCAACATGGTGCCGCGCGTGTACGCGCAGTACCGCCACCCCTCCGCCGTCAACGCGAGCAGCCCGCACCTGCACAACGTGCCGCTGCAGATCGCCGCCGAGCGCGGCCTGCCGGCGCTCGCCGCCTGGATCTGGTTCCTCGTGGTCGCCGCCCGCGGGGTGTGGCGCCGCTTCCTCGTGACCGACACGCCCTCGCTGGCCGCCGCCGCGCTGGCGGCGCTCGCCGCGATGCTCGCCGCGGGGCTGTTCGAGTACAACTTCGGCGACTCCGAGTTCCTCATGCTCCTCCTGGTGCTCGTCGCGCTGCCCTTCGCCGCCGATCGCGGCCGGGCCGACACGCCGGCCGCTGCCGCGGCCCCTCCGCCCGCCGCCCGATGAACGCGAGCGACGCGAGAACGCTCATCTCGCGCCTTGCCGGCCAGCACGTGCTGATCGTCGGGGACGTGATGCTCGACCACTTCCTCTTCGGCGAGGTCGAGCGCATCTCCCCTGAAGCGCCGGTCCCCGTCGTCCGGTTCGAGCGGGAGGAGTACCGGCTGGGCGGCGCCGCCAACGTCGCGCACAACGTCCAGGCGCTCGGCGCGCGGCCGATTCTCGTGGGGGTCGCCGGCAAGGACGCGGCGGCCGGGCGGCTCGCGTCGGAGATCGAGAGCCTGGGAATCGCGCGCGACGGCCTCGTCATTGCGCCGGACCGGTGCACCACGCGGAAGCTGCGCGTGGTCGCGCGGCGCAACCAGCAGGTGGCCCGGATCGACTACGAGGCGGATGGAGCGATCGAGGGGGCGACCGAGCAGGCGGTGATCGATCGCATCGAGCGCGAGATCGCGCGCGCGGCGGTCGTGGTGATGTCGGACTACCTCAAGGGCGTCGTGTCGCGCCGCGTCGCGTCGCGGACCATCGAGCTGGCCGGGCGCCGGCGCGTTGCCGTGCTGGTGGATCCGAAGGTGCCGCACGTGGACTACTACGCGGGCGCCACGCTCGTCACCCCCAACCACCACGAGGCGGAAGCGGTCACGCTCATGCGCATCCGGACGGACGAGGATGCGCGCCGGGCGGCGCGCGCGTTCAAGCAGCGCGTGCGCTCGGCCGACGTGCTGATCACGCGCGGCGAGCACGGCATGTGGCTGCTCGAGGGGGACCGCGATCACGCGCTGCCGGCGACGGCGCGCGAGGTGTCCGACGTGACGGGCGCGGGCGATACCGTCGTGGCCACGATCGCGGCCGCGCTCGCCGCCGGCGCGCCGATGCCCGACGCGGCCTGGCTCGCCAACCGCGCCGCCGGCGTCGTCGTCGCGAAATTCGGGGCGTCGATTGTGACGCCGCAGGAATTGGCGGTCTCCTGTGGGGCGAGCCTTCGATGATTCCTGTGGGGCGGGCCTGCAGGCCCGCCCGCGCGGACCTGAAAGGCCCGCGCCACACACACCTGCACACCTTCACCCGCACCGGTTCGTCACCAACACCAATTCCGGCAAGGTCTTCCCCGCCAGCACGTTCTTCAATTTCATGTCGAAGAGCGGGCGGCGCTCGATCACGCAGGTGCGCGCGGGCAGTTCCGCGCCGAGCGCCGCGTAATCCGTCGCGCCGAGCACCAGGTAGTACTCAGGCGACGCGCGGATCTTCTCGAGCAGCGGCGCGGGGTCCTCGTAAAACTGGTCGACGTGCCGCTGCAGGTAGAAGACCATGCTGGGCATCGCCACGTTGTAGTGCAGCACCGCGGCGTCGCGCCCCGCGCGCGCCTTGATGGCGTCCGACATCGGCACGACCGGTTTGTACCGCTCGAACGATGGCAGCGTGCGGAGCACGAACACCCAGTTGAGCGCCACCATGCACACCGCGATGGTCAGGGCTGCAGCGAAGATCCGCGACACCAGCGCAAGCATCGTCGCGGCCAGCCCCGCCGTGCCGGCGATCACCACGATCGCGAGCACGCCGTCCAGCTGATAGTCGTGCGCGCCGCCGCCGCCAAACACGCGCTGCACGATCACCGCGCCGGCCCAGAGCAGCGTGCCGGCAAGCGCGAGCATCCATCGCGTCCAGCGCTCCCGCGTCCCTCCTCCGGCGAGCACCTCGCCCGCCAAGGCGGCCACGGCCACCGTGACAGGAAAAATGTAAAGGTCCTGCTTGGTCGCCGACAGCGTGAAGAACCCGACGATGACGATGAGCCAGAGCCACAGCAGCCGCCGGAGGAAGACGACTGGCGACTGTCCCGGTTTCAGCAGCGCCGCGGGCAGGAGCAGCAGAGACCACGGGAACAGGTCGCCGATGACGACCGGCGGATAGAACAGCAGGCCGCGCTCGGGCGCGACGGCGTCCGCATAGCGCGCCACGTTCTCGCCCCAGAAGAAGCCCACGATGTGCTGCCAGCCGTGCTGCGCGTAGAGCGCCACGTACCAGGGCGCGACGATCGCCAGGACGATGGCCGCGCCGAGAATCGGCCGCATCCTCGTGATGTCGCCCAGCCGGCGCTGCCAGAGCAGCCACGCGAGGAAGACGAGCCCCGGCAGCACGATCGCCACGGGGCCTTTCGTCAGCATGCCCAGCCCCGCGCTGGCGTACATCAGCACCAGGTAACGACCGCGCCGTTCCGGGCTGCGCTCCGCCAGCACGAACCACAGCAGCGTCAGCGCCATGAACATCGTCACCCACATGTCGATGAAGATGCGGCGCGCGAACATGAGGACGCGCGGGCTGCTCGCGATCGCGATCGCCGCCCAGAGACCGGCCTCGGTGGACTTGATCGCCCGTGCAAGGCCGAAGGCGACGCCCATGAGCGCGAGCGCGGACAGCGCGATCGGGATGCGCTCGACGGCCACCGAGACGCCGAACGCCTTGTAGAAGCCGGCGACGACCCAGTAGCTGAGCACCGGCTTGTTGAAGCGCGGGAGGTCGTTGAACGACGGGTTGATGTAATCGCCCGCGGCGATCATCTCGCGCGGCGTTTCGGCGTAGAACGCCTCGTTCGCGTCCCAGATCGACGAGTCCCCCAGGCCGATGAAGTACGGCAGCGCGGCGGCGGCCAGCAGGGCGACGAGCAGCGGACGGCGAGGCATGCTCAGTGACGGAAGTGCCGGATGCCGGCGAAGACCATCGCGAGGCCGTGCTCGTCGGCCGCGGCGATCACCTCCGCGTCACGAACCGATCCGCCGGGCTGGACGACGGCGGTCGCCCCCGCCCCGGCAATCGCGTCGAGGCCGTCGCGAAACGGGAAGAACGCGTCGGAGGCCGCCACCGATCCGCGCAGCGCGCTGCCCGCTTTCATGACGGCCACCTTCACCGCGTCCACGCGGCTCATCTGCCCCGCCCCGACCGCCAGGGTGCGATCGCGGCCGGTGAACACCACCGCGTTCGATTTCACGTGGGCGCAGATGCGCCACGCAAACCGCAGCGCCTCCCACTCGACGGCGGACGGCGTGCGCGCCGTGACGACCTTCAGGCCGCCGCCGGGCCACTGCGCGCGCGCCTCCTCGACGCTGTCGCGCTCCTGCGCGAGGACGCCGCCGAGGATCGACCGCAGATCGACGACGCGCCGCGCGGCGAACGCGCTGAAGTCCGCAATCACGACCCGGAGATTCGTCCTGGCCGCGAGGATCGGCTTCGCTTCGTCGTGGACCGACGGCGCGACGACGGCCTCGAGAAACGTCGAGGTGAGCGCTGTGGCGGTTTCCGCGTCGACCGGGCGGTTCAGCCCCACGATGCCGCCGAAGGCCGACAACGGATCCGCCTCGCGCGCGCGGAGGTAGGCCTCGGCGATCGTCAGGCCGGTCGCCACGCCGCACGGGTTCGTGTGCTTGATCACGACGGCGACGGGCCTGGCGAACTCCAGCGCGATGCGCGCGGCGGCATCCAGGTCGAGCAGGTTCGTGTACGACAGCTCCTTGCCCTGGATCACCTGGGCCGCCGCGAACCCCGCGCGGGCGTCCTGCGCGTACCACGCGGCGAGCTGGTGAGGGTTCTCGCCGTAACGCAACGGGCGGATGCGCGCGAGCCCCACGCGCATCGCCGCGGGCAGCGCGCCGTCTTTCACCGGCGGCGTGCGCGTGTATCCGTTCGCCTCGACGCTGACCGTTCCGAGCGTGGCCGCGATCGTGTCGTCGTACGCGGCGGTGTGCGCAAACGCCTTGCGCGCCAGCTCGAGCCTGAACTCCCGCCTCGGCCCGCCGTCCCTCGCCAGCTCCTCGAGCACGGGACGGTAGTCGGCGGGATCGACGACGACCAGGACATCCTGGAAATTCTTCGCGGCGGACCGGAGCATCGAAGGGCCGCCGATGTCGATTTCCTCGATCAGCGCCGGAACGCCGACGTCCTCCCGGGCCGCGGCGGCGGCGAACGGATACAGGTTGACCACCACCAGGTCGATCGGGGTGATCGCGTGGGTCGCGAGCGTGGCCATGTCGTCCGGGCGGCTGCGCCGCGCCAGGATGCCGCCGTGAACGGCGGGGTGCAGGGTCTTCACGCGGCCGTCGAGCATCTCGGGAAACCGCGTGAGGTCGGAGATCGGGGTGACCGGAAGCCCGGCCTCCCGGAGGGTTCTGGCGGTGCCGCCGGTGGACACGAGCTCGACATTTCGGGCCGCGAGGCCCCGGGCCAGGTCGACTAAACCCGTTTTGTCGGAAACACTTATGAGTGCACGCATGTATTGACAACCCCTGAGCTTACTGCCAATATCTTAGTAGCGCTGGGCGGGCCAGCGCAGCACGACGAGACCGCGCTCTCGCGGTCTTTTTTTTTGATCCCCGGCACGTCACATCTGCCGGGAAAACCGGCGCGGCCCGAGGGCCGCGCAAGCAAGACAGGACAAGCACGATGCGCATTACAGGCAAGGTCAAGTGGTTCAACAACGCCAAGGGTTACGGTTTCATCGAGCGCGAGGGGGGCAGCGACGTGTTCGTGCACTTCTCGGCGGTCCAGGGCAATGGCTACCGGACGCTCGAGGAAGGCGAGGCGGTTGAGTTCGAAATCGTTGACGGCCCCAAAGGCCCGCAGGCTGGCAACGTCACGAAGGCGAGCTAACACCACCCAGGACAAACCCGTTAGGCCGGTGCGCACGACGCGCGCCGGCCTTTTTTGTTGGCCGCTACCGTTTCCCCTTCATGCCGCGCGCGGTGAAGGTGACTTTCCCCTCTTTCACCGCCACGCGAAACGCGACTTCCGCGTTTCCGCTCTCCCGGATCTTCTTCACCTGGTCCTTCACCAGGGCCGTGAACTTGTGGAACGGGACGATGTCTTCCCCGCCGGCGCGGCGCGCATCCATCAGCGAATCGTACAGCGCGTGGAGCTTGTCCATCTCGCGCATCGGGTCGGTGAACGACGCCACGTGCACCACCTTCGCCTCCGGCCTGGCCGGCTTCTTCGGCGGCTCCGGCGGTTTGGGCACGGCAAAGGGTCCCGGCCTGCCCTCCTCGCGCGCGCGGAGGCCGCGGTCCCACAGGTCGGCGAACGTGTTGAACCGCGTCTGCAGGGTGTTGAACCGGAAGCGGTCCATCGACGTCTGGATGTGCGCGCGGTCCCATCGCTTGATCAGCGACTCGACCCGCCCCCGCGTCTCCCACGGCGGACGCGGCAGGCGGCCCGCGAAGAACATGTTGTACTCCGCCTCGAGCTTCTTGAGCTCCGTCTCCAGCAGCTTCAGGTCGTGCTGGATGTCAGCGTCCGGCATGGCGGATCACCGGATGAGAAACCACACGAGCGGGAGCCACAGCTCACGCGCGTAGGGCACCGGGCGATCGTCGATGAGGACTTCGGTGCGGTCGTCGCGGCCGGCGATGTCGAACAGGTCGCGCAGCGCCAGCGCGTCGCTCGGCAGGAACCGCGCGCGATGGCGGAACGCGGCGCCTTCGCCGGTCTCCTTGTACTCGGCGGCCCGCTTCGCCAGTTCGAGCGCGCGCTCGTACTCCGCCCCCTCGAGGCGGGGGAACACGACCGTGATGGAGAACGGGCCCGGCGGCACGCCGAAGAGCACCTCGCGGAGATCCGGATCGAGCGCGGCCAGTTCCTCTTCGCTCGGGTACTCGGGGAAATCGACGTACGGCCAGTAGCGCTCCAGCGGGCGCGCGGCCGGCCTGGCCTCTGGCGTTTCGTCGGACACGTGCCGCGGGGCGCTGTCGGTCATGTGGAGGGGAACCGTGATGGTATCCTGAATCCGCCCGGAATGCCAGATTACCGAGTGATTCCGTCGATCGAACACCTGCGGCAGCGCCCCGCCGTGCGCGAGCTGGAAGCGCGGCACGGCCACGCGCTCGTCGTCGACGCGCTGCGCGAGGAAACCGACGCGCTGCGCGCGCGCATGGCGGCCGGATCCGGGATTCCCGCGGATCACGCCGCGGCCGCCTCGGCGATCGAGCGCGAGGTGGCGGCACGCGTGGCGTCGCTCGCCGCCGCGTCGCTGCGGCGCGTGATCAACGCCACCGGCGTGATCGTCCACACGAACCTCGGGCGCGCGCCGCTCAGCTCCCGCGCGGCCGCGCAGGCGGCGGACGTCGCGTCGGGCTACTCGAACCTCGAGTTCGACCTGGCGGCCGGCGGCCGCGGCGCGCGCG
Source organism: Acidobacteriota bacterium (assembly GCA_016184105.1). Lineage (NCBI taxonomy): Bacteria > Pseudomonadati > Acidobacteriota > Acidobacteriota bacterium. The sequence continues at coordinate 20,813 of JACPDI010000004.1, read as the reverse complement.
ACACGCACGCCGAGCGGCTGCTCTGCCGCCTGACGGGCGCCGACGCCGCGGTCGTGGTCAACAACAACGCCGCGGCGACGATGGTCATCCTGGCCGCGCTCGCCCACGGCCGCGAGGTCGTGATCTCGCGCGGCGAGCTGGTGGAGATCGGCGGAGGGTTCCGCGTGCCCGACGTCCTGGCGCAGTCCGGCGCGCTGCTGCGCGAGGTCGGCACGACCAACCGCACGCGCGCGGCCGATTACGCCGCCGCGATCAGCGATCGCACGGCCCTCATCCTCCGCGTGCACCCGTCGAATTTCCGCGTAAGCGGCTTCACCGAGCGGCCCGCGCTCG